>JAVVPJ010000060.1:0-6648 GCA_036655815.1 Oscillospiraceae bacterium | reverse complement strand
TTGTTGTGCATCAGTTGGAGTCGATGCATCGTTTTTCAATGAAAAAAAAGCCTCAATGCCCGTCAACCCATCAGCTTGCCCAGCTGCTGCAGGCACAAAGGATTCCATTTTCCCATGAGGAGCTGGAAGCGGATTTTGGGCAGCCCCTTGCCAGCCTAGACGAGGCGATCGCCTTTGTTCGCTATTACAGTAATGGTGCACCGGTGGATCCGCAGCTGGTCGAGAACCGCCTGGAGTCTACAGGAGATATTGCCTTTCCATATAAACTTCCCGCAGTCCGGCGACTAGGAATGTTTATTATAGGGGATAAATAGGACAGAATAAGAGGAGGATTTTTCATGAACACCAAGCGCTTCCTTGCCGTTTTATTGTCATTAGCGATGCTTGTCACCGCGTTAGGTGGCTGTCAGAAGGCACCACCCGCATCGTCCACCGCCGCGTCGTCTGCGCCTACCTCTCCAGTTGTTTCGGCATCCACTGAGGCCCCAAAACCTGAAAAGATCATGTTCACCGACAGCTGTGGTCGTGAGGTTGAGCTTCCCTCCACGCTAACACGTATCGCGCCCAGCGGCGCAGCCGCGCAGATGATTCTCTATTCGGTGGCGCCCGACGCGCTCATGGGGTGGAGTAGCCTTCCTAGCAAGCAGACGCTGGCCTATTTCCCCGAGAAATTTGCCACGTTGCCGGAGTTCGGTCAGTTCTACGGCAAAAATGTGAGCTTGAACATGGAGTCTCTGATTGCCGCCAACCCGCAGGTCATCATTGACCTTGGCGACAAGAAGCCTACCCACAAGGAGGATATGGACGCCATCCAGCAGCAGACCGGAATTCCTACCATTTTTATCGAGGCCAATCTGGCGACTTTCCCGACGGCGTACCGTACGCTCGGCACCCTGCTGGGAGCGTCCGAACAGGGTGAAAAGCTGGCCACTTATCTTGAGAAGACCATCAACGAGGCTAAGACCAATGCTGCGAAGATTCCCGATGCAGAGCGCATCACGGTGTTTTTCGGCGCTGGTAAAACCGGTCTGGATGCCAACGCGCGCGGCTCCATTCACGCTGATGTCATCGACCTAATTGGCGCTGTGAACGCAGTAGTTGTTCCGGAAATTTCCAATAAAGGTGGTGGCAACACCATCAATATGGAGCAGTTGCTCAATTTTGATCCCGATGTTGTGCTACTGATGCCAAATGGCCCATTTTCAACATTGGGCACGGACACCACTTGGAGCGGTCTTCGCGCAATCAAAGACAATAAATTCTATGAAATTCCCTCCGGCCCCTACAACTGGATGTCCAGCCCACCTTCTGTCAACCGTATTCTGGGCATCAAGTGGCTGGGAAATCTTCTCTATCCGACAATATATTCCTATGATATGGCCGATGCAGCCAAGGAATTTTATCAACTGTTCTGGCATTACGATTTGAAAGACGAGCAGGTTACAGAGTTGTTAAAGAACTCCACCGCCAAGGCGCATTCTGTGGCCTAATCAATGATTCTGAGGGAACCTCCGAGTTCGTCCGTTTTTGGCCAAAGGAGCGATGAAATTTTGTGCGAGAGGGCGTTCAAGCATGCTCCCCCCGTTCGGGGAGTGCGATGTTTTGACCCGATTTAGCCAAAATTTAGTCTACTCCTCGCCTGTGGGGAATGAATCGGTGGTTCCTTTTGCCGTTATGATCAAATGCTTTATGAAAAATTTAAAAATATAATTTCAGGGAGGTCCAACTATGAAAACACTCTTTGGAGCCGTGGTCCAGTCGCTACACAGCGGTCACCCGCTGATTTTAGTCAGCGTGGTCGCCAGCAGTGGTTCGACACCACGCGGCGCAGGCGCAATGATGCTGGTCTTCGAGAACGGCTCGTCGATGGGAACCATCGGTGGAGGCGCCGTCGAACATTCTGCCCAAAAATATGCCCTAGGCCTGTTTGCCGGTCGAACATCACAAATGCAGGGCTATTGCCTCGCACCGGGCGACGTAGCCAATCTGGGCATGATTTGCGGTGGGAATGTGACGGTCTATTTTCAATATCTTGATCCCGCCGATACCGCAGCAGCGGCGCTGTTCGAAGCCGCGTTGGCCGCTCTGAATGGCAATCAGGATGTCTGGTTGGTGCGCCGACTAGAGGGAGAGCGCGTTGCCAGCATGGGTCTATGGGGCAACAATGGCCCACTCTTTGCGGGTAACATCTCCGATGATGCGGTTGTCCGTCCATTGCTGCAAAGCAACGCAGTGCTGCAAAAGGGTGAGTTGGGTTGGTATGTAGAGCCAATTGCGCGCGCCGGCCGGGTCTATATTTTTGGTGGAGGTCATGTCACACAGGCGCTGGTTCCAGTGCTTGCGAAAATTGAATTTGCTCCAGTCGTCGTTGAGGAACTTGCCCAGTTTGCTGCGCCTGCTCTTTTCCCCGGTGCATGTGAGGTATTTCTGATGCCATTTGATGAGATTGGTACTCGCCTCGAGATCAGCAGTGCGGATTATGGGGTGATCATGACCCGTGGACATCAGAGTGACTATACCGTTCTGAGACAGATCATTATGACTGACGCTACCTACATCGGTTGTATTGGTAGCCGACACAAAATTGCCGCGACCCGTCAGCGCCTCGTGGAGGAAGGCATTTCGGCAGAGGCCTTCGCGCGTGTCCACACCCCCATCGGACTGGAGATTGGCGCTGAGACCCCAGCAGAAATTGCCATCAGCATTGCAGGAGAGATGATTGCGCATCGCGCTGGTAACAAAACTGCAAACTGATCCTCATTCCCGATCAAAACAGCAGAGAACCATATGAGGCATTCGCTTCGTTATCTTTCTGCGCCCGCACTGTACCCAAAGGGGATCGATCGTATGCCCCTTCTCATCAATTTTCAAAGAGAATGCGGCTCTTGCCCGGGATGGACAAGGGTCGCATTTTTAGACTCAAAATGTCTCGTTTCCGCATGAACTCATCCAAAAAGAGCGCCCGGATCGCAGCTTCACGGCAGAAAAATGCAAGAAAAAAGACGCCTTACAGCGTCATTCTATACACTTTATCATCCGTTTTAAGTTCAGCGCGGTCGCCGAATGGAGGCAGTGGTCCTCCGCTGCCTCTTGTCCTCGTCGCAAGACGCGTGTTAAATTGTGACCCACTTCTGCGCGGCAAACATGCTCTCGCACCAGATTTGTCGCTTGCGCAACGCATCCAAATACGCCGACGTGGTCACCCACCCGTAGTCCTGCCGAGCCGCCGGACAGTCGTAAATATCCTGCGTCTCATCGTAGGAAATCAGCTCTCTGGTGTACTTGTCCGTGTCCTGCTTTTGCAGCACACAGAAGCCAATTTCCACCTCTCCCAGCACCTGATGAGCCAGCGGATCGTCATAAATAGCCGTCTGCCGTGGCGGCTTGAATGGGGACAATGCCACCCACGCGTGCCAGCTGGTCCAGATGGGGCGTGGCATCGCTGGCGTTGCCCGGCGTGACCGCCACATCCAGAATAATGCCGTGGGGCTTTTCGGGGCGGTTGAGATAGCCGAACTCCGGATCCGTGCGGCTCACCCGGCGTTGGGTATGGCGCAGCTCTTTTTTGAGCTGCTTGGTTCGTTTTTTTCGCCGCTGACCGGTCTTTTGCTCCAATTCCTCCAGTGCTATGCTTCCCTTCTCCTTGGCAAAGGGGCCGATCCCTGCTGTATTAACAAATATGGCAGTCCCCTTCTAAGCGTTACGGGGCGGCATCAACTCGTCGAGCGACGTCATTCCCTGTTCAAGCGCCGCGCCGCGCAACGCCAAATAGAGCTGTGCCTGCGTCGCGTAGACATAAGGGTGTACAAAGAACACGCCTATTCCAAGCGCCAAAGCGCCCAATATGTACCATCCAAAGAAGGAAAGATCCAACACAAACATGCTCCACTTATGCCCCTGTGTCATCTGCCCACTCAGTTCAATAGCGCGTGAGGGCAGCATTTTGGGATTCTCCACAAGCAAAAAAGGAACCATGCGGTAGGAATAGTGCTTTACAAGGCCTGGAATCAAAAATAGTAACGACCATAAAAATGTGTACAGCCCCCGCAGGAACATGGTCAGCACAATGTTGCGATAGCCCCCACAATCGAAGGCATATCCCAATTCTCCCAGTTGAAAGCGTGATTGGGTGGACTCCAGAAAAAAGCGTTGTGCCCCCACCTCAAGCGGCGCACACACAAATAGGCCAATCGCAATGCCTACTACGCCGCTGAGAAATAGCACGACCAGAATTACAGGCAGAACAAACAACAACGCCGTCATCAGGTGCTCACCCATCACCCCAAATCCCCCCACGCCGTGAAGAGATCCCTCTGATGCCTGTTTGGTGGCCGAAAAGTTTCTGACGACTTGACCACCGCCTGTCACCAGCGTCAGTAACAGTGAGGCGACAAATGCTTTCCAATAGGAACGTTTGAGTACCTCCCGGGCATGATATTTTAGCGCTCCCCGATCCCACATCGGCGTCGCCTCCTTTTTTTGTTTTTTTCAGTATATCACCTTTTTCATATCGGTGCAAGTGGGTCTTACAGCAGCAGATATCCCAGCGCCATCAACAATGTCTTGTCTCCCTTTTCGTTAAAAACGATCCACATCACCATAAGAATAATTAATTTTTCTCCGTCGATATCAAAGGTATCCATCAACTTGGACAGCGGTTCCGACACGGACGAAAGGGTGGTATGCAATGTCTCTCCCAATCCCCCCAGTGAGTCTGTCAATCCCTTGCCGTGGAGAAGGTCCAGCAGGCCCCGCCCCTGCTGCTGTGCGTGCCCCACACCGGCGGCAACCACCGGTTCGCTGTTGTGTTGCGGATGTTGCCCTCCACCAAACAGCTGTCCCAGAATCCCTCCCCCTTGCGGTCTTCTTGGCTGCTGCATCGGCTGCTGTGTCGGCTGCTGCATCGGCTGCTGCATTTGCTCCGACACGATTGCCGACGATGTGCGCATGTTGCTCTCCTCCACGGTGCGCTGCGCACGTGCCTGCATCTCGCGCACCCGCTGCAACGCCTGCTGTTGCTGCGGCAAAAGGATTCTACCCCGACTCATGTGATTCCCCCCTTGGAGCCAAGCAGTCCACTTTCCCGAAGCAGCGGCAGCAAGCGGATGAGCTGTAAAATTCGTAACGCGTCATCCACTTTTTTTGCACGCCCGGCCGAAAAATGCGGTTTGAGTGCCCTCAACAGCTCGGTATTGCGGTCAGTCTGATTGTAGGCAGACAGTGCCCGCTGCAACAGCAGAATTGTGCTCATATCGATGCCGCCAACGTTGTCCTGTATGCCCCCCAACAGGGTGGAGAGGTCGGGCATGGCCCCGACGTCCCCAGTCCCGGCAGATGCAGGAGCCGCAGCCGTTCCCGGATTGGCATCAGCCGTATCGGAAAGCCCTAGCGCCGACGCCACCGAGCGCAGCTGGCTCATACCCTCCTCGCTCCCGAGGAACTGTGTAATCAGAGCAGAAAAGTCTTCCATCCGGCGCCCTCTTTCTTTCCCGAGTGGCAGGCAGATGGTTGACATCCCCTGCCACTGAACCCATCGTGTACGAAATTGGCGATCGCGAATACGCCGCCCCGAATGCCCCGTCGGCCAAACAGGGGACAGTGGGTCGGCGTAACCGAAGCGCTCCTATTTTCCTTTCGTTATCTGTTCAATCATTTGCTTGACCTGTGGATTCCCCAGCAGTTGGCTCATGGCCTGCGGGTTTTTGAGCAGCGCTGTTAAGTTTTGCTTCTGCTGTACCGGCATGCCTTGCGTAATCTGATCGAGATGCCCGTTTTGTAAACTGTTTTTGAGTGTCTGAGGGTCACAGCCTAACTTTTGTCCTGCAATCCCCAGCAACATGTCGAGCTTCTGTTGAGAGATTTGTGAAAGATCTGCGATGGGAGCTCACCACCTTTTCCTATGGATGCTATCATCCTATGTGTCATATCAAGTTGGTATGACCTTGTTTATCCTATGCTGCCGCGTCGGAAGTGGTGACGATTGTTAGCGTCGTCCCTGGATAATAATGTGCTAAAATGTCGGCCGCATCGCTTCCCTGTCGTGCCAGAAAATCAGCGCCGTTTTGGCTTAGTCCTACACCGTGCCCATACCCCTTGGTTTCAATCGAAAACGTACCATTGGCATATTCTATCAAGAGGCAGGTTGAACGCAGCGACAGCGCTTTTCGAACCTGTTGCCCCGGCACTTGTACCCCTCCCACCGAGAAAAGCGTCACATAACCGGCTTCGGAACGCGCCAGCACTGTGAGCCATTTCGCCGGATCTCCCTCCAGTCTGGCGGCTGGAAAGGCCGCCTTAAGCAGTGCATGCATCTCATCCAATAACCAAGTATGTGAGGAACAATAGTCGGGTGACAAGGTGTCTCCCTCGCTCTTCACCGACACCAGATAGGGCAGCGCCGTTTCCCATACGTTGTCTGACGCCTCGGTGCTCCCGGCGCTCATTGCATGATAGACCGCCAACGCCGGTTCCCCTTCCCAAGTCAAAACATAGTGTGCCGCGTAGTCGGCCGCCGCACAGATTTTGGGCCAATAAAGCTCAGCCTGACTTCCATAGCGCTCTCGAAAACGTGCCTCGCTTACATAGCCCTCATCGTGGAGAGGGTCGGCCGAGAAATCGCCGCCTTTCAGCGTGGGATCTGGGTGCGTC
>JAVVPJ010000059.1:0-6653 GCA_036655815.1 Oscillospiraceae bacterium | reverse complement strand
GTTAGTGTGATTGCATGATCGTTGATAAAGGTATACTGTGCGCCCTTGCCCTGAATTTTGGCGCCATTTTTATCAAAATACGTTATCTTTTGAGTATTGCCGAATCCGGGATTGTAAATGCCTGCCAGCTTGGGTACCGGGGCATACAGTCCCTGAAAGGAAAGCGTGACCGTATCGCCTACCTGAAAGGCTCCGAAATTGGGATCTCCCGTTGTTTTCACCACGTTCAGAGTCACGGCCGCACCGCGAATCTGCTTATAGGCAACCGCGCCCGAGGCTGTTTCCAAGCAAAGCGTATTGTTGCCGGGCCGAATCGCGGCGGTATAAACGCCCTCTTTGTCCGAAAGCGTTGCATCGTTGCAGGTGACCCTTTTGATGGTTCCAGAAACCACCGGTTTGAACTGGAACGTACCACTGTTCTCATAGAAATAGACGGTATCCAGCTCACTGTCCCACAGGCCATCGCTGCCGGAAGCCAACGCGCCCCAGCTCACAGTTTCCGTAGGACCGCCGACTCGGATGATCGCACGCCCCTTGCGCACCGGATCCGATGCACCAAAGAGGATGTTGCCGACCCGCACGGCGTCATAGGTGATCTCGATCACCGCGATGCCGGGCTTGAGTGCCTCGAGATCCAGCCAGTTTCCGGTGGCATTGCCATTGCCGCTTTTCACCGGTTTGACAGCGATCACATCTCTGCCCGAGACAATGTTATAATGAAAGTCAGGTTCAACCATGATGTTGTCCACAACGCCGGATACGGCCTGCCAGGTGCGGTAGGCACGCAGACGAAACGTCGCGCCTTGCTCCAGCGTCAGGAAGTTGTCCTGACTGATGTTGAGAAGCATGCTATCCTCAGCGACGTTGCCCGGATAGCCCGACAAATCATATTGGGGACGCACCGAGGGATTTTCTTTCGCATCAAAAGTCACTGTCGTGTTCCCCGCTGTCGGCGCAAAAAAGTCTGTTCTTGTGATCTTTTCCGGCATTGAGACGCGGTAGGACAGTGCCCCTGCCCCTGAGGACAATCGAAACAGGTGGCTCGTTGTACCATTGGAATTTTCCGTATGACTCTGCTCCGGAATCTCAGGGGAGTAGAAATTTTTCATTTGTGTGAACACTCGAACGGTTGCCCCGGCAGGAGCCGTAAGGGTGTAGTCATTCAGTGGATGCAATGTACCGCTCTGATACTGGGCGGTTGTGCCGCCGACCATGGCGCGATTGCCCATCTGCGTGACGCCCCAGTTCTTGGCATACTCTCCCAATGGAACATAAGAAAAGGTGTACAGCTCAGTGTTGCCCCCGGCATAGAGCATCACAGGATAAACCGTCTGGTCATCCTGATAAGGCGCTCCGTTGGTCGCCGTCTTGCCCTGTGCATCGTTGACAACGACGGTGTATTGCGCGGCGGTCGGATAGTTGGTTCCGTCCAGCTTGGTCGAGGTGTAAAGGTTATTGCGGCGCAGCGAGATGGGATCGCCATTCATGCCGCCCCCCACCTTGGCGGGCACTTGAAACGTCATGCCCCCCAACGTCTGCGCACCCTCGGTCGCTCGATAGCCGATCGTCCCCCGCCGGGTGATCAGCATATATTGGTGATACTGGTCTACCACGCCTTTGTCCACCGCAAGGGCCGGCATACCCAGTTTGTCGGTGCCATCGGCGGCGAACCCATCGTTGTGATAAAAACGCACATCGGCGGTGGAAGGCCCTACCTTGACCGTGATGGAAGAGACATCCTTCAGCGCGGCGTAACTGTGCACAGCGGTGGTCAAAACATCGACGTTGCTCACCTGCGCCCGTTCCGTCTCCGAAAGCGCCTCAAACGCCAATTGTGCGGCCGCGATGGCACTGTCGCTGTTGATGTTCACTGTGCCGATGGCCTTGATGGCGTCAATGGCGTTCTGCACCGTGTGCACCGGTTCGACGGTCACCGCGCACCATGACAGAATCAGGGGCACATCACTCCCGTTGGCGCTGACACACCCCACCGCCGTAAGGATATACTGTCCGGCCTGTGGAAAGTGATATGTGACCTTGCCCTGAGCATCGGTCACGGCATCTTGCGCTGTAAGCCTTCCCGTCTTGACATCCACCGTGTGAAGAATCGCATTGGGAATCGCCTGAGGGGTGATCACCGTCGTCTCCGTGCCGGGACGTCCCTTCATTGCGGCCATGGCAGAATGGCCCATGAGCGTCAGAGTTAGATCTCCACCAACCGGCACGGTCGCCCTGTTGCTATCAATGGTGCTGACATAGTCGCCCCAGTACTGATCTCCATAGAAGAAAAACTGGAGAACATCTCCCTCTGCAAGAACCGCCTCGTTGACAGCATAGCCGTCGCTCTTGGGCCCCACAGGTGCAAACCCGTTCTTCAAAAATCCAACGGCTCCGCTTTGGGAGAAAATTTTTGTGAGATAGCTTCCTGGGCTTAAATAATTCTGATAGGTTTCCTTCGTAAAGGCCGCACCATATTTTGCCTCATGCATAGCGATGAGGGCATCGAGCGCCGAGATCCGGCCATCTGCAACCCCATGCTCTTGTCCGCCCACAAGGGTTCCCAAACTGGCGTTGGACTGCCCATAGCGTTCTGCCGTGCCCTCGGTCACCAGAATTTCCTGTTTAGGCACGAGAAAAAGCGGAGATTTCTGCGCATCGAAACCACTCACAGCAAAGGAAACGGTCACGGTTTCTGGTTTTCTGACCGTGAGTGCCACCGTATAGGCTGCGGTGGAATCGGTCTTGCCATCATTGGCGCGAAACACATAGGTTTTGGTTCCCGGCACGGTCGTCGGAAAGGCATAGGTGTTTCCCTCCGTTTTCGCCGCCGCAGCGCCGTCAATCGCCACGGTGTAAGTCAGCGCATCTCCATCGGCATCGGCAAAAATGGTTGCAAGATCGACACCGTAGGCCGCACCGACGCAGAGCGATTTTGTCACCGACGCCTCAACCTTATCCTGGAGCGTGGGCAGGACGTTGGACGTCGTTGTAACAGTCACGCGGTAGTAGGTCTGGTGGAATCCACCCGCCGTGCCAAGGGCAAAGGTCACGGGGCTGGTATAGTCTGTGGGTCGGGTGATCTCGTCAGAAAGCGTTTGATAATGTGCATGCAGCGTGCTTTGCACCGTCGCCTCAAGCGCTTTCACATCGGTGTTAGCGCGCAGTGCGACAGGAATTTCAAATGGTTCGGTCGCTGTCCCTTTTCCTGTCATAGGCTGATCGTCAATTTGATAAGAAAGAACATCGGGCGCTGGATAGGTACCCGGCGTTGCGGTATAAGAGATCTTTTTCGTCACACCTCCCAGCGTAAAGGAGGTCAGCGTGGGGACATAAGGGCTCCAATAGCTGCCCACATCGGCGCCGTAGTTCTCCATCGAATAGTGCATCTCAATGCGGTCGCCGTTTTTCAGTGTCTGCTCGGCCGTTCCCAGATTGCCAAAGTTATCGTTGACGGAAAACACCCATCCGGATTTGGGGTGTCCCTCAGAAAGCTCTGCCAATCCGTTGATGGCAGAAAAATATGCGCCGTAGGCAGATGTGGTATAGGTGATGGGTGGACTTTGTGCTTTCAGCGCCTGTACAAAGGCCTCATAAGCGGTAGCGGTAGCAGGCACGTTCACCGTCTGTGCGGACAATACCACGCCGTCCTTCGACGCATGGGCAACATCCGCCGTCTGCGCGGCATAGTCGTACACGCCCAACGTGACTGTTATGTCATCGTTCGGCATTGCGTCCGCTGCTAGCGTCACAGTATAGCAGTCGGAGGATGTGACCATCCCGTCCGCCGCGACAAAGACCAACACGGTGGAACCCGCCACCGTAGGCGTGTAGGAATACTGCGCGGCGGCGGCCACCGGAGCGGCCTCGCCAATGGCGACCGTATAGGTCATTGGATCCTTTTGGGCATCGGTGAAGATGAGGGACAGATCCAGTGTATACGCCGTACCGATTGCCACGGAGGCTGTCGCCTTGGCCGCGACACCCGCTGCGCGCACAGGCGCAGTGTTCTCGCCTGTGGGCGGCGTGGTTCTCAGAGCAGCGAAAGCGCTGTGCATTCCGTTAACCGCAACTTTTTGGAGCGCACATGCGACAGCACATTCAGACAACGCAAAATCCGCACTACCGCTGGCTCCCTCCTTGACCTGGAACACGGCGGTCAGCACGTTGGAACCGCCTGGGAGGTTTTGATCCTCTGTATAGGATGCAGACAGATTGATTTCCCCGGAAATCTTGGTATTGGTATCCTTGATATCGGCTTTTTGATACGCATCTGAATGGGATTTGCTCTGATACATCAAACGCGAATCGTCATAGCCCAATGTGAAATTAAATGCCGAAAGTGCGTCACAGGCGCCCAGTGTCACCGTAACAACGACCTGTTCACCCGGTGCGAAGGCTTTCCCGTCGGCCGGCTGGCTCAATGCCAAATCAAGCGTAACCTCTGCGGCCGGCGCGGCAGGCTGCGCAGCGGATAGCTCTGCTGCCAATGCGGTCGTCGCACCCACAAGGCCGTTGACTACCATCATGATTGCCAACAGCAAGGAGAGTAGTTTCTTTTTCATGTTGCACCTCTTCTATTTTATATTGATTGCCAGGCATCCGGTGGGGCATTACCCTGCGGCCGGAAACGCTGGGATTTTTTTTACCACATAACGCTGGAGCAGCGTGACATCCAGTGAATCAACCATTGTATCCCCATTGACGTCGGCAGCAAGCTGCTTCTGCTCGGATAACGCCAGCTTTTTTACCACATAACGCAACGCCATGGTGACATCCAATGATTCAATGCTGCCGTCCCCGTTGACGTCCCCTCGTGCGGTCGTTATCCCTCCCTCCTGAGTCACAGTGATGACCAGACGGTCAGTATCCACCGGCGTCTGCCCAACTTCTCGACAGAAAGCAGATTCCACAACAATCTGCACGCCGTTTTTTACCGGAATATCGCGCAGCAATTGATAGGTCATATCTCCGACACGGTAGGTCACTTTTGCCCAATAGTTGGCCTGCTCGGCCTCAAGCTTGATCGCGTGGATTTCCTTGGGCACAGTCAGTGTATATTCCACCGTCCCCACGTCAAACTGGGGAGTGAGTGTACCATACTGCCCATCGATGTGCAGTCCTGTGATCTGTGCCGACTGATTGTTGGCCCAATCGCAGCCGATATCGGCCCCATCCTGACAGGTATACTGCCAACGAATGATGTCTTCGTCCTCCACCAAAAATTCTGACACGCTCGCAGGAATAAACCAGTTGTTGAAGGAAGCCATCCAACCGCTCCTGTTTCCGGCCGAAAACTCGCCGAATTCATTCACCTTCTGACCCCCTGCTGTGAAATCCCCTATGCTTTTGAGATAAAACCCACTGTCCATTCTGCCTGTGTGCGTTTCAGTCATTTGCCGACTCTCAAGCAGCCGCAGCGTCACCGAGGCCATCGTATCTCCCTCCTGTATCGCCACACGTGTGGGAGCGACAATGACCCCCAGCGCCTGAGGGTACGCTAGCCCAGTTTCCGCTGGATCCCGCTCGCCCCGGTCGATCAAGCTGACCGTGACATACCCCAGCCCCGAACGGGTAGCTGCCATTGCAGGCATCGCCAGTGCCGAAAAAAGGACAAGCACCATCGCCAGGCTCAGAACCTTTTGAAATCTTTTTAGCCGCACCATGAGGTCACTCCTCTTTTTTGTGCTTTTCTCACACATCCATCGTTTTTGACAAAACAAGAACCGGAGAGAACTGCTCTATAAAGAACAGTACCTCCGGTTATCCGGTCAGCACTTCACACGGTGCAGCTTAAAGCTTAATTGACTGTTTGATTTCCTCAGCCCGGATGGGTTGTCCATCCTGCACGATGACCTTTACTTCGCCAAATTGAAGATCTCTCAAAAGCAAGATCAATCGTTTCTCCCTATTGGAGAACTCATTGACGGCGCTCTTTTCCATGTCGCGTCCTCCCTTTGTCCTCATTCGCCTACAGATTTCTCTTTTTTGTGCGCACGCGCACAATTTTTCAGCAAAAAAAGAACCGCCCTATTGAGGCGGCCCTAAAATTGCGCGACGGCAGAATCCTTCTGCAATGCCAAGCAATCGAAAGCTTCCCTCTTGTTCCCAGGGGCTTTTCGCGCTTTACGGCAGGTTTCCTGACTTATGCTTCTTCCGCAAAGGCGTCTTCCCACCCATAAGGGCAGTGACTCTCGTGCCTTTTTGTCAGCAATTACAGTTGTGGTTGCAGCGACGGAATCTCACCGTCATTCCCTTACGTGACATATGCAACCGTAAAACAGCTATGTTTTCATATTCAATTGTAAACAGCTATATTTATTAATACTTTGTTAGTATATCACACCTTGATCCCAATTACAAGAGTGTTTCTCCCCTTCGGGTGATTTCACAGAACAGATTTTCAAGCGCCGCAGGAGTATAATAATTCCTTGTTTGCAGACACTATTTTTGAAAATGTCAGCATTGTGCGGAGTCGTCAGTCCCGCTGGCATTTACTCTATTTGTTTGGAGGATCCTATCGATGAAGGCCACTGGAATTGTCAGACGGATCGACGACCTTGGTCGTGTGGTCATACCCAAGGAAATCAGGCGCACCATGCGCATTCGTGAGGGTGACCCACTTGAGATTTACACCGACAACGATGGAGAGGTCA
>JAVVPJ010000058.1:4670-6679 GCA_036655815.1 Oscillospiraceae bacterium | reverse complement strand
AATGATGTTCCCCGTAAAACCGTCGCATACTGCCACATCGCATCCACCGTTGGGCAGCTCTCTGGCCTCAATATTGCCTATAAAGTGAATCTCCTTGGAGCTGGATAACAACTCATAGGCTCCACGCCGCAGCTCGTCGCCTTTGTGGGCCTCAGTACCGATATTTACAAGGCCCACACGTGGCGCCGCAACACCCATAAGACTTCCAAAATAAATCGAGCCCATTATGCCAAACTGCCGCAGCATTTCCGGTCGGCAATCATGATTGGCTCCCGCATCGATCAGCAGATACGGTTTCCCGTCCAGCCCGGGGATCATAGTTCCGATTGCCGGACGTCGCACACCCTTTAAGCGTTTGGCCACAAAGGTTGCACCCATCAGAAGCGCCCCCGTAGAGCCGGCCGATACAAACGCGTCGCCTTGGCCCTCGGAGAGCAGGCGCAGTCCTACGGCCATCGACGAATCGGCATAATCCTTGAGAATGCGGGTGGGGTCAAGATCCATCGGGATGATACGGGGTGCCTCCACCAGCTCAATCGAATCCAGTGGGATGTTGTGGCATACGGCACAGTCATGCATGGCAGAGACATCGCCTGTGACCGTCATGGAAATGCCATAGGATTT
Source organism: Oscillospiraceae bacterium (assembly GCA_036655815.1). Lineage (GTDB taxonomy): Bacteria > Bacillota > Clostridia > Oscillospirales > Ruminococcaceae > Yanshouia. The sequence goes on along the minus strand of JAVVPJ010000058.1, from coordinate 6,055 downwards.
CACAGCGGCAGCCGCGCCGCGCAATGTCTCAAGCGGAACATTGTCTCCGCCCAGACCATCCAGAATAATGTTCATATCAAATTCCCCTTCAGAGGTTGTTGTCTGTCTCATCCGAAAGTGCCGACTTCATCGCCCTCAGGGCGCGGTCGGCAAGAAATGCATAACGCTGCTGTTTGTCCCTGATGTGCTTCTCCGGCGGTGGAAGGAGTCCCATACTGGCTCCGATTGGTTGAAAGCGTGTAACCGACGTGTCAGACACATAACGCAAAAGAGCTCCCATCATTGTAACTGGCGAAAGCAAGAGAGGTGGCCGACCCGAAAGCTCATGCGCAAGATCGATTCCGGCAAAAAGGCCGCTCGCGGCTGATTCCATATAGCCCTCGACACCCGTCATCTGTCCCGCAAAGCGGATGCGTAGCTCTGCCTTGAGCCGCAGCCGGTCATCAAGCAGGCGCGGGGAATCGAGAAACGTATTGCGGTGCATCACGCCAAAGCGGACAAACTCGGCGTGCTCCAAACCCGGCAGCATGGAGAATACCCGCTGCTGCTCAGGGAATTTAAGGTTTGTCTGAAACCCCACAAGGTTGTAAAGCGAACCCGCCGCATTCTCTGCCCGCAACTGAGCCACTGCCCATGGACGTTTTCCCGTGCGGGGGTTGCGCAAACCAACTGGCTTGAGTGGACCATAGCGAATGGCGTCCAATCCCCGCGCGGCCAGTGTCTCAATGGGCATGCATCCCTCATAGACAGTCATTTTGTCGAAGTCCTTGAGAACGGCGTGTTCCGCGGAGATCAGTGCAGCATGAAAAGCCTCATATTCAGCCTGATCCATAGGACAGTTAATGTAATCATCCTCACCACGGCCATAGCGTGCCGCGAAAAATGCCCTCTCCATGTCAATGGAATCAAAGGTTACAATAGGAGCCGCTGCGTCATAAAACGAAAGGCTTCCCCGCCCTGTAAGAGCAGAAATCGACTCAGCCAACGCATCGGATGTCAGTGGGCCGGTCGCAACAATGACAGGACCGTCTGGCAGAGATGTTTTCTCTTCTCCCTCTCGCACCACAATGTGGGGATGAGAACGAATGTGTTCAGTCACGAGGTGAGAAAACGCTTCCCGATCCACCGCCAGCGCTCCACCTGCAGCTACAGCTACACGATCCGCGCAGGATAGCAGAAGGGAACCCGCCAGACGCATTTCCGCTTTCAACAACCCGGAAGCCGATTCCACACGTGCAGCCTTGAGAGAATTGGAACACACCAACTCCGCAAACCCCGCATAATGGTGTGCTGCTGAAAACGCCAATGGTTTTTGCTCGTACAAATTCACTTCTATTCCGTAAGAAGTCAGGATACTTGCGGCCTCACAGCCTGCTAGCCCCGCT
>JAVVPJ010000058.1:0-4660 GCA_036655815.1 Oscillospiraceae bacterium | reverse complement strand
CTTCATCTCACAAAGTGTTACAGAAACACCCCGTTCAGCCAACGCCCACGCAGCCTCGCACCCTGCGAGGCCAGCCCCAACGACCACCGCTCTCATTCTTCTGTATCCTTTTGTGGCACGCCCTCATAGTCGCAGCCCTCTTTGAGACAATGGAGCTTTTTTCCCTTGCGAAACAATGTTGTGCCACACTTAGGGCAACGCTCGGTCACTGGCTTGTCCCACGTCATGAACGCGCATGTCTTGGGGCTGTTTTCACAGCCGTAGTAGCCTTTGCCTGCCTTGGATTTCTTGGCCAGCACACGGGCACCGCACAAGGGACAAATTCCTCCTGTCTCTTGCACAATTCTTTTCGTGTTCTTGCATTCGGGGAATCCCGGACATGCTAAAAACTTGCCAAAGCGCCCCATTTTGATCACCATATTGCGGCCACACAGCTCACAAAGGATGTCGGTTTCCTCATCGGGAACTTTAACGCGCACCCCATCCATATTTTTTTCCGCAGTTTTGAGCGTCTCTGCAAAATCCTGATAAAAGACGTCAAGGGTATCCACCCAATCGACACCGCCAGCTTCCACCTTATCGAGGCTCTGTTCCATTCCGGCGGTGAATTTGACGTCCACGATCTTCTCAAACTGTTCTTTGAGCAGGCCAGTGACCGCCTCGCCGAGCGCAGTAGGCACAAGCGCCTTCTGATTGCGTTCAACATATCCCCGTGTGATAATGGTCGTGATGGTCGGGGCATAAGTGGAGGGTCGTCCAATCCCGTTTTCCTCCAGCGTCTTGATGAGCGACGCCTCTGTAAAACGAGGAGGCGGCTGTGTGAAATGTTGATTGCCGTCCACCTTGTCAACTTCGAGCGTATCTGCCTCGGTCATCGGGGGCAATGTTTTGGACTTTTCTTCATCCTCGTCCCCTTTTTCCTCATACAGGGCCGTAAATCCGTCAAACCGCACTTGAAAACCTGATGCCTTAAAAGTATAGCGTCCCGCGTTAATATCGACGCTGACGGTATCTAATAGGGCGTTGGCCATCTGGCTAGCAATGAAGCGTTCCCATACCAACTTGTAAAGCTTGTACTGTTCGGCCGTAAGATCTTTTTTGGCCTGAGCGGGGGAAAGTGAGGGCATGGTAGGCCTGATCGCCTCATGGGCGTCCTGTGCACCTGAACGAGATTTGTAGACGCGTGGCGAGGGAGGGAGATAATCCTTAGAAAAGTTGCTGCGGATATACTCTGCTGCCTCCGTCTGCGCTTCAGCCGAAACGCGCAGCGAATCGGTACGCATGTAGGTGATCAAACCGACTGCACCATAGCCCTCAATTTCCACACCTTCGTACAACTCCTGTGCCACTTTCATGGTGCGTCTGGCCTGAAATCCCAGCCGACGGGATGCTTCCTGCTGCATGGTAGATGTAATAAAAGGGGGAGCGGGAGACTTCCGTCGGAGGCTTTTTTTGACGGCGGCCACGCAATAAAGCTGTCCCATAAGCTCTGAGAGAATGCTATTACTCTCTTCTTCATTGGCAATGGTCAGCTTTTTGCCGTCACGGGCAGCGAGGCGGGCGTCAAAGACAGCCTTAGGGTTGGCGCCGTACAACCGAGCGTCAATGGTCCAATATTCCTGCGCTACAAAGGCGCGCACTTCGTTTTCACGATCAACCAGCAGCCGTACTGCCACCGACTGGACCCGGCCGGCCGATAGTTTAGGCTTGACTTTGCGCCATAAAAAAGGTGAAAGCTTATAGCCCACGATGCGGTCGAGGATACGACGGGCCTGCTGCGCATCAACCAGACTCTGATCAATTTCTCGGGGTGCGGCCATGCCGCCCTGAATTCCGCTTTTGGTAATTTCATTAAAGGTTACCCTGTTTTTTTCCTTGGTATCCAGTCCTAAAAGCTGTGCAAGATGCCAACTGATGGCTTCTCCCTCGCGGTCAGGGTCAGTTGCAAGATAAATGTAGTCGGATTTTTTCGCTGCCTTTTTCAGGTCAGCGATCAGATCCTCTTTGCCTTTAATCTCAACGTACTGCGGCTCAAAATCATGCTGAACGTCAACACCCAGCTTGGATTTTGGAAGGTCGCGGATGTGTCCCATCGACGCGATCACTGTAAAATCCTTCCCCAGATATTTTTGAATGGTTTTAGCCTTGGCTGGGGATTCCACGATGACTAGCTTGGACATGTTGTTTTATCTCCACTCATTTCCTTTAAACTGCAAGGGGATCATTGTGTTGTGTGGCGCAACGCGCCGAACCGATGCCCGGGCAATGCCTCGGCAAGTCCAAAAAGTTCAAGCTGGGTCAATGTGGCCAGAATCTCTCCGACCGGACCTCCCAGCTGCTCACATAACGCGCCAACCGGCGCTTCGCCCTTCAAAAGGCATTCCAGCACAGCTGCCTGACGTGTGCTGAGATAATCAGGGATGACATTGGGAACGACTTTGGCAGTGATCCCCGTGAAAGTATCCGCGTGCCCCGGCGTATTCTTGCCGATTGGGGCGGCCACAGCCTCTTTGATCGGGTGATAGCGGCGTACCACCTCAATGCCCGAGAGGGCCGGTGCTGCACCTTCGGACAGAAGCGTATGGCAGCCCTCCATTTTGAGTGAAAAGATACTTCCGGGCACCGCGAAAACATCTCTATTTTGTGACAGCGCATGTGCCGCTGTCAACATTGTGCCAGAACGTATGGTTGCTTGAATCACCACCGTCGCCAGACTCAGTCCCGAAAGGATTCGATTGCGCATTCCGAAATTTTGGGGATAGGCCTGCGTCCCAGGTGGAAATTCACTGAGTAACAGTCCTCTTTCCTCAATCGTCTTGCGCAATGCATGGTTGGGGCGCGGATAGTCAAGATCGAGTCCACCTGCTACCACAGCCAAAGTTGTCCCCCCAACCGCCAATGCACCTGCATGACAAACAGCATCCAATCCGACAGCCAATCCACTGACCACCACAGCTCCTGTCGACGCAATCTCTCGCGACAAATGATCTGCCGCCATCGTTCCGTATTCATCAGGCATGCGAGTGCCCACCATGGTGATAAGAGTATGCCCTGTCAATAGCGAAACATCTCCCATCCCGTGTAGAACCATCGGCATTGAATGAATGTTGCGTAGTTGTTCGGGATAGTCTTTGCTGTCTGGCGTCAAAACCCAGGCTCCGGATTGCTGTGAACACAAGAGCACCTGTTCGGCCGACGCAAGATCGGGTGAGCGACAGCTTTTACGCTCCCGTTCGGTTAAAAATCCATCCGACACAAGACGCGCAGGTGGAATCGACAAAAGCTTCTCTGGCCCGTCGTAGTATTCCATCACTTCATGTGCGCGTCGTGTACCAATTCCAAAGGATTTTTGCATCCAGATCCACAGGGCCTCCTGTTTCATTGCTATTCGTCTCCTCTGCGGCGCGCCATTTCCCATGCAAACACGGTAGCAGCCATCGCGGCGTTGAGTGACTCACAGCCCGGCGCAATTGGCACGAACAAGCTCTCATGGCAAACATCAATGACTCCCTGCGGCAATCCCGCTCCCTCGTTGCCAATCACGACAACCGCCCCTGTAAGGACAGCCGCCCCGACGGGGCGGCTGTCCCGTTGCAGCGTCGCAGCATAGACCGGCATGGAAACGCGCAGTGCCGTCACAGCATCGAGAGCACTTTCAGCCTCATAAACTGGCACACGAAAGGCTGCACCCATCGAGGCGCGCATCACTTTAGGCGACACAAGGTCAGAGCAATCGTCCGCCAAAATCACCGCTGACAGCCCAAACGCATTGGCCGAGCGCAGAATGGTTCCGATGTTTCCAGGGTCCTGCAAGCCAGAAAGCAACAAGCAACCGTTTGGGACGGCGCTGGGCAGTCCCGGACGCAGCAGCGTGCCCTCGCACATTGCGAAGACGCCCTGCGGACTTTGCGTATCTGAAATTTTATGAGCCATCGCGTCGTCAATCTCAAACCATTCGGGACCGGTAGGGATGTTGCTCCCATCGGCCGACACACCAGCTCTGCGCAGTCCCTCGGGCGTAGCAAAAACAGCTACAACCGGAGCACCTGTCGTGAGAGCATCAAGCACCAGCCGAACCCCTTCGATGCAAAAGCGGCCGCTTTCTCGCCTCTCCCGGCGTGAAACGACAAGGCGAGCCAGCTCTCTAATGGTGGAATTATCCCTTGAGGATATACGACGCATTCTATTTCCCTCCTTATATGAACAAACGCCCGACCGGAAGTCGCCGGCCGGACGTGCTAAACGTATTAGAGTGCAGCCTTCGCCTTCTCAACGATGGTGGAAAAGGCAGCAGGATCGGCAATAGCAATTTCAGACAGCATCTTGCGATTAAGCACAATACCCGATTTTCTCATGCCGTTCATAAAGGTGGAATAGTTCAGCCCATTCATCTTGCAAGCAGCGGAGATGCGGGTAATCCACAGGCTACGAAAATCTCTTTTGCGCTGTTTTCTGCCGATATAAGCATATTGGCCGGACTTCATTACGGCTTGTTTTGCCGTTTTAAAGAGTTTGCTTTTGCCTCCAAAATATCCCTTGGCAAGCTTTAATACCTTTTTTCTACGCTTCCTAGTCATCATCGCGCCCTTGACACGAGCCATATTGCAATTCCTCCGTTAGGTTGTTATTTTCGTTTATTTATAGGGAATGAGCAGTTTGA
>JAVVPJ010000057.1:2682-6792 GCA_036655815.1 Oscillospiraceae bacterium | reverse complement strand
GCGTCCTCGTTTTATGGTATCACGTAACCATAAAATGGGGACGCTTTCCCTGTTGCCCAATGGCCGCTCTCTTCTCACCTGTAATACAAGCGCATCTGATCAAACGGTTCAAAATGAAGCATGCGCTGCTATGCAATTTTCGATCCGCTGTTGAAAGAAAGCGGAACACCATCTGACTCCCATTCAAAGTCAGCAACAGACGGTGTAAGCTAACGTTATTCTGCGGCGGGTCACTCTTTTTTTCGTCTCGTTTATCTGGAACGATTGACGTTACATGCAATGCCGTTTGTCTGCAAGCGAAGTGGGACGTCCCATTTTGACGGAACCCTTCGCTCACCATGATCAAAACCATTCACCAGAATGCTCGGGGCTGGGTTGAAGCGGTTTCCGTCTTGCTGCGCAGTTGCCACCCGGAGCTAGTGCTGTTTTCGACTTGCTTCGTGACAATGTTACAACATGGCCGCAAAAAGCTGCCATTGCATGCCGCGCAGCGTTTCCAACATGCTTGGGACCTCATTGGGATCGGATGCAACAGAGCCGGGCTTTTCGCACGGGATTTCCCCTTGTCAATATTCTGCGACAAATGCAAGATTGCAGGCGTTCAAATGCCTGCCGATGGACCCTATAGCGGTAGACACAATTCATCACGCACGGCGATTTGTCCCGCCAAGATGATACACCCGCGTTTCCTGAAGCACCCTCATAATAGGGGCTTAAACTGGACGGGAATGCCGTTAAGCGTGTTTAGAAAAAGAGCACTGCACATTGTGCATCGGCTCAAATAGGCTAGGCTACCCCACTGGGTGCGGGAGCGCTTCCTCCTCATAGCCCCGAAACATTTGCAGTCACAAAGCTGGGCAGGAAGCGTAGCACAGTTTTCAGCCACAAATGGGTTCTTGTGGCGGTGAGCAGAATCGTGGATGCTTTGGAAAAACAACTCTTTGTCAGAGCCAGGTTTGCAGGGGATCAAGATCGCTGAATCCACCAAGGAGAATGGATTGGCTTGCTCTTTGATGCGGGTCAGGACAGCACTGTGACGATGTCGTTCAATGATAGGCGTCAGTGTGACTGATAAACCGAGCACGGGGGATTGACTCTCCTTATTTTCCCAGCTCCGGCCTGCTAAATATCAAAATGGTGCAGATCAGAAAGTGCATAATTTCATGCAAAGGGACAACTTTTTGCCACATGTTGTGCACAATTGTTATCATGATAACGAGCATTTTGCAAACCGGCACGCTACTTGCACATCTTTTCAACGATGAAAGCCATCATGATCGCAGCAACACAGCATTGCCTTTTGATCAAGCACCCCGAACTGCTCTCACAAGAGAGGACAGCCCAAAGGCTGTCAAATTGGCCATTACAATGGAGGGACCTGCTGGGAGTGAAAGGGCATAGGAAGCCACCATGCCGGATACGAAGCAGACAGCGGCAACCATGGCAGCCATAATGACCACAGCGCGAAAGCTGTGGCAAAGGCGCATTGCTGTCAGCGCCGGAAAGATGATCAGACTTGAGATGAGCAGGGCACCCATCATGCGCATCCCGGTTACAATGGTCACAGCGGTTAGTACAGCCAGCAGCGTATCATAAAGATTGGCATCAACACCTGTGGCTCTGGCAAAATCCGAGTCAAAGGTGACTGCAAAAATGCGATGATAACACAACATATAAAGCAGCAACACCGTGGCCGACAGCACGAGAATCAAGTGCAGATCGGCTGGCCCGACGGCCAAAATACTGCCGAACAGATAACCATTCAAATCCGCGTTGCTTCCCTCAGAGAGAGAGGTCGCGATGACACCGATGGCTAGTGCGGACGACGAGATGAGCGCAATGGCAGCATCTCCTCCCATGCGACTGCGCGCCGCGACGTGCAGCAATAAGAATGCTGCGGCAATGACCACCGGAATCGCCACCAAAAGCGGTGCCACACCCACGGCCATTGCAACGGACAATGCACCAAAGCCTACATGAGAGAGCCCGTCACCAATCATGGAGGTGCGGCGCAGCACCAGACTGACGCCCAGCAGGGCCGCACACAATGCCATGAGCGTGCCGGCGATGAGCGCCCGGAGAAGGAATCCATAGGAAAGCATGGCAGAAAGAGTCTCAAGCATGTCGTGTTCCCCCTGGTCCATTGGTAAAGTAGTCGGTGACGCTTCCCATCCACAGCGATTCTGTTCCCAGATGCAAAATGGTTTTGGCGCGTCGTGCTGCCAAAAGGTCATGGGTGACAATGATGAGTGTGATCCCCTCGGCGTTGAGCGATGCAAGCTGGTCGTCAAGACCTGCTGTGGCTTCGGGATCGAGCGCCGCAGCCGGTTCGTCGAGCAGCAGTAAATCCTGCGCAGCACACAGTGCCCGGGCCAGCAGGACACGCTGACGCTGCCCGCCTGAAAGATCACTGTAAGGGTAATGTTCAAGATGGCTGATTCCCATGCGTTCCAATGCGACGGCGGCGCGACGACGGTCCTCGGCATTATAAAAGGGAGAGAAACGCTTGCGTCCAAGACGGCCGGACAACGTGACCTCTCTTACCGAGGCGGGAAAATCGCGTTGCAAGGCTGTCTGTTGCGGAAGATATCCGATATCGCGAGGGGTCAAGCCATCATAGTAATGAATTACGCCCGCCTTGGGGCGCAGCAGGCCAAGAAGTGCCCGCAATAGCGTGGTCTTTCCAGAACCGTTCTCGCCAATGATGCAAAGATAATCACCCCGCATCACAGTAAAAGAAAGAGCATTGACGGCGATGTGTCCCCCGTAGGAAAGAAGTAAATTTTCACATTGCACCAGCGGTGTCACGATAGGCCCTCCTTCAGACTGGCAACATTTTTGCGCATCAGAGAGAGATAAGTCTCACCTGCCTCAAGGTCAATTTTAGACAGATTGTGGCAAGAATAGAACGTCAGGATTCTCACACCCGTTTCCTCAGCAATGGCATCAGCTATCGTGGAATTGTCAAGAGCATCGCGATAGATGACCGGAATCTGTTCTGTGCGGATGGTGTCGATGATATCTGCCACTGCCCTAGCTGACGGTTCGGTTTCGGCAGAACAGCTATCAAAAGCAGAAAGCACCGAAAGACCATAGCGCTTTGCAAAATAGTGCAATGCAAACCGTCCACCAAAAAGGATTTGGTTGCGTTTCCCCCCTTGCACGACTTCAAGAAACGATTGATCGAGGGCGACAAGCTCATTTTTGTATGCGTTGGCATTGGAGCTGTAGACGGCTGCACCTCCGGGATCGGCCAACGTAAGAGCCGCCACGATGGAATCAACCATGATGGAGGCATTGGCAGGACTTGTCCAGATGTGCGGGTCAGCACCTGTATGTTCATGTGCCGTGTTGCCATGTGCCTCCGACTTGGCAGTCTCTCCACCGGACAGAGGAATGCCTTGGGAGAGGTCGCAGACTGTCACTGAGGCGGGCAGATCAGCTGCCAAATGGGAGGCCCACGGTTCCATCTGATCTCCGGTGTATAAAAAGACATCACAGCTGTGCGCCACGGCTGCGTTGACGGGCGTGGGTTCAAAGGAATGGCTTTCGACTCCGGGGGGAAGCAGCAACGTGACATTGGCACGTTCCCCCGCGATGGCTTTGGCAAAATCATATTGTGGGAACAATGTGGCAACGACAGAAAGGTGTTGTGTGTCGCCGGAAACGATGGATGAGGTCACGGGCGCAGAGCAGCCAGACAACAGTGCGGTTGAAGTGAGAAACCAACAGAGCAGATGTTTGATAGACATAGCAGCACTCCTTATTGATGAGACTGGTGGGCGCAATCGGCACACAGGCCATAGAGCACCGTTTTGGTGGTGTCGAGAACGAATCCGTGGTCAGACAGCAGATGAGCAGCCAGCGAGTCGAGCAAGCCGCATTCCACATGGAGTAACGCATTGCAGCCGGTGCATTTGAGGTGATGGTGGTCGATGCACCCATCGTCGGGAACAAACTGATAGCAGGCCGACGCACCTTCCCCGGCAGCAAAGCGCCGCAGTGCGCCCTGCTCCACAAGACGGTCAAGGCAGCGATAAACGGTGGCTCGCCCGACGTGGCTTCCCTCCTGCTCCAGCAGCGCCGTGATGTCATCCACTGACAGGTGCT
>JAVVPJ010000057.1:0-2672 GCA_036655815.1 Oscillospiraceae bacterium | reverse complement strand
ACGCGCGTTGCCGCGTTTGATAGCCTTGCTTTTCGGCCATGGCGATGCCCCCTTTTTTGAAAATTGAACTTGAATCTCAGTTTCATATTATAGCCTGTGACCGCCTTGCCGTCAAGCAAATTGACGAAAAAATCCGCTTCCACCAGTTGGCAGAAGCGGATTATGCCATCCTCTCAGCCCTCGCAGGCACTGAGGTAGCGTGTTTGCTCGGGTGTGAGGTGGTCAATGGAAAGACCCATGGAGGCAAGCTTGAGCGAGGCTATGGCCTGATCGATCACAGCAGGCACAGGATACAACGCTTTTTTAAGCGATGCACCTTCCTGTGCGAGAAATTCCAGACAGCGAGCCTGAATGGCAAAGCTCATATCCATGATCTCAATGGGATGACCCATTCCGGCGGCCAGATTGACCAAACGCCCTTGGGCCAACAGATTGAGAATGCGCCCGTCAGGCAACTCATAACCTGTGATCGAAGGTTTGCGCTCAAAAATGCGCGTTGAGACGGCTTCAAGATCATCCTTACTGATCTCGACGTCAAAGTGCCCCGAATTGCACAAAATTGCGCCATCGTGCATCCTTTCAAGGTGTCGACGGATGATGACGTCGTGACAGCCGGTCGCTGTGATAAAAACATCGCCCTGCGGCGCCGCATCATCCATTGTCATCACAGAAAACCCATCCATTGCGGCCTCAATGGCCTTGACGGGATTGACTTCGGTAATGATCACACGCGCGCCCATGCCGTGGGCTCTCATGGCAATGCCGCGGCCACACCAACCGTAGCCGGCTACTACAATGGTACGGGAGGCAATGGACAGGTTGGTAGTCTGCATTACGGCGGTCATCGTGGACTGGCCGGTGCCGTAGCGGTTATCAAAAAGGTGTTTACAGTCAGCATCGTTGACCGAAATCATCGGAAAAGCCAAACAGCCCTGAGCCTCGCGAGCACGCAGCCGTCGAATGCCCGTAGTTGTTTCCTCACAGCCCCCGATGAGATCAGAGGCAAGATGGGCACATTCATGATGTAGCAGATTGGTGAAATCTCCGCCATCGTCGATCATCAAATGTGGCCGACAGGAGAGCGCTTCCACAAGGTGGGATTCATATTCTTTTGCCGACGCGCCGTGCCGGGCGCTGACGGAAAACCCCCGCGAAACCAGCGCCGCCGCCACATCGTCTTGTGTCGAAAGTGGATTGCAGCCGGTCACCCACACCTCAGCGCCACCGGCGCGCAACGTCAGAGCAAGACAGGCTGTTTTGGCTTCCAGATGGATAGACATGGCGATGCGCATCCCGGCAAAGGGACGGGTTTGCTCAAATTGGGCGCGAATAGAGTGCAGCAGCGGCATATAGGAGGTAGCCCAATTGATTTTTTGTTCTCCCGAAGGGGCAAGCATCAAATCGATGTCAGTCTTCATGCAAAAGCATCCTTTCTATTGGGGAATTTACTCTGCGCAGCGGGAGGAGCGCGTCAGCAGCGCAACGGCCGATAAAATCAACACCACACCGATCAAGGAACGCAAGGTGAACGGCTCGTGAAATACCACAATGCCAACGGCAACGCTGGTGATGGGCTCAAACGTGCTCAGAATCGCCGCACTTTGCGGCCCAATGAGCTGCACACCCATTTGGAATAACACCGAGGCCCCTACCATAATGGAGAGCGAAAAGATCAACGCAACACCCCAGGAGCTTGCCGTGGTGGGCAGGGAAAGAGAATCGGTAAGCAACGCATAGGGGAGCAGCACTGTCGCTGCCGACGCTGAACAGCCAAAGCACAGAAAGAATGGGCTCATCCGTGGCAGAGCGCAGTGATCCAGATAGATAATATAGAACGCAAAGATGATGCCCGACACAAAGGCAAGTAACAGACCGGTCATGCCGCCAGAAACTGCGCCGGGCGTATAAAAGCAAAAGATCCCCCCCAGACAGAGCGCCAGACAGACGATTTTTGTGCGCGTCAGCCGTTCATGCAGAAACAGTACACAGCCCAATAGCACAAAGACGGGATAAACAAAGTGGACGGTAGTGGCGGTTCCCGACGCAATATAATGATAGGAGGAAAAAAGCAACACCGGTGTTATGGCCATTCCCACAATGCCCAGCACAGCCAGTCGTCCCCATATGCGCAGCGGAAGGCGCGCAAGTGGGCCGGAACGGCGTGCAAGCAGCAGCAACACAGGAAGAGACAGCAGAGAGCGCAATAGCACCAGCGTAATCGCGTTGCAGCCACCCGCATAGACGAAATGCGCACCCAGAGGCATACATCCAAAGATGACGGCAGAACCAATAATATAGATGACGCCCCGTAGGCCGTTATCAGAATGCGGAAGATGCATCGAGAGTCTCCTTTATGCCTTGTATTGCTGGCGGCGACGAAATTCTAGGGCGGCTTGTTCGTTTTTGTTTTGGCCAAACTCATAATAGCGCACGCCCACAAGAGAATTGGGCAGGTATTGCTGTGCTACCCATCCACCATAGGCATGGGCGTATTTGTAGCCGATTGCGTGGCCAAGCTTCCCGGCGCCCTCATAGTGACCGTCACGCAAATGGCTTGGAACTTCTCCACCCCGCCCCGTACGAATGTCTCCGAGCGCTGTGTCAATTGCGACAAGCCCACTGTTGGACTTGGGCGAGGTGCAGACGAGAATCACGGCGTCGGCCAATGGAAT
>JAVVPJ010000056.1:2760-6817 GCA_036655815.1 Oscillospiraceae bacterium | reverse complement strand
GTCACGGGCGTTTGCGTCACCACCATCACGATGACGACTGCCACCAGCGAAAACAGCAGTGTCACAAAACAGGAGAGCACCCGCGAAACGGGGAAAATATATTTTGGCACATACACCTTCTTCATCAATGCGGCATTGCCGATGATGGAATTCATTGCCATGGTGGTCGATTCCGAAAAAAAGGTGAACATGATCTGTCCCGTAATCAGGTAGATGGGGTAGTTGGGAATGTCAAAACGAAACATAAACGAAAACACCACCGACATGACCACCATCATCAGCAGTGGATTTAAGAGGCTCCACAAATAGCCCAGAATGGAGCGGCGGTATTTGACCTTGAGATCGCGCTGTACCAGCCGTTGGAGCAGCGTGCGATATTTCATCCATTTTTGTAGCTGTGCATGTACAACACTCATGAAATTCCTCCCCGCCTATGCGTTGGCAAGCAACATTTTCTTGAGACGCTCGTAGGTGGGCAAGCTTACGTGCAACCGACATAGGAGGCGCAATAGCCGACCCTTGCGGCAAATCTGCTGATAAAGATCCGCATCCCGACCTTTGACATATGCTTCCCAAAGAAGCCCCTGCCTAAGCCCCTGCGCACGATCCGGAAGGTAAATATACAGCGTGGTCAGATGATCGGCGGCGGCCTGTGCGATGCGAAAACGGCAATACGCCCGCACATCGGCCGACATGGGGGCGGTCAGGTAGACCTCGATCAGCCGTCGCACAATCTGATCCCGATGGGACGCATAGTGTGCGCGATTCTGAGGAGACGTGCTTTGAGTCGGGTTGCCCACCAGATAGCGGTAAATATCCAGATCATAGTAAATCACACTCTTGGCGTAGAGAAACGGCAGAATGACAAATTCCTCATCCACAAAAAAAATGCCGTCTTGCAATGCAATCGCGTGTTCCCGCAACAGCGCGGTTCGGTAGGCGGTCGAGTGAATGCAGGGGGCGTTGCGGCGGCAGGGTGAAAACTCGTGATAGACGCGGCCGTATGCAACCTCTGAAAATCGAAAGGGCAGTTTTTCACCGGTGGACATGACCACTCGGCAGTAGTTGGTTTGCACAACGTCGGCCTCACAGACGGCCAGCTCTTCCAGCAGACCAAGCAGACTCTCGGTGTCCACCCAGTCGTCGGCGTCCACAATGCGGAAATATTTGCCCCGCGCCTCGCGCAGCGCCGCATTGATTGAGGAACCGTAGCCACGACTTTCCCGGCGCAGCAGACGAAAAATTTCGGGAAAACGCACCACAAAGTCGTCGGCAATGGCGGCGCTCGCGTCCTGTGAGGCATTGTCCAACACAATCACCTCCAACGCCCCGCGCAAGCGCTGATCGGCGTAGGTCGCCAGATTCTTGGGAAGGTGCTTTTCCATATTAAAGGATGGCACCGCAATGGTCAGGAGCTTTTCCATCTTGAATCTCCTCTCATGCCTTGCAGGCGTTGCATTAGACAGTGGGGCAACACACCCACTGCCAGCGGTTTGAGCACATAGGGCAGTGCCTGCGGCATCATGCCCAGCTCTCGAAAGCGACAAAACCGTGTCACAGCTTCATTGATGCGGTGGCGGAAACGCCGCTTGCGATAATCCTGCGGACTCACGCGATAGCGAAACAGACGCTCTTGCAGATTGACCCCTGACAGGTGCTGCGCATAGAGCCGAAGCAGCAGATCATAATCCTCACAGAGAACGGTCCAGCGGGACTGGCTATAGCCGCCCACCGCCTCCACTGCCTCCCGCCGCAACAGCAGCGTTGGATGAAGAAACGGCATGCGAAACAGAAAATCCTCTTGCGCAGGCGCAGCCGGAAAGCATCTCTCGCCATAATCATCCCCGCCGTCAAACAATGTGGCATTGCAGCCCACAAAGGCGCTCTCGGGGTGCGCGTCCAGAAACGCAACCTGTCGCGCAATGCGTTCGGGCAGCGAAATGTCATCATCGTCCTGCCGGGCCAGATAACGTCCCTCAGCCAGCGCGATGCAGGCGTTGAGCTTGGCAGGCAGAGTGTGGGATGACGCACCGTGCACCGGGCGCACGCGGCTGTCGGATGCCGCAAACTGTGCCAACAGCGCTGTTATGGCACACGACGAACCCTCGTCGCAGATCAAAAACTCCAGATCCCCAAATGTTTGGGACAGGATGGATTGCACAGCCGCCGCAAGCGCCCGGGTGTCTTCACCCGGTTGATAAACCCCCATCACCACTGATACGGTCGGAATTGCCCTCACCTCATCCCTTGTTTCAATCAGCCCCGTATGCCCCCATCACCTGCGCAAAGACCTGATCAAGCGCAAAGCGCGCCGACTTTTCCCGCCCGGCCGCCCCAAAACGCCTGCGCATCCCCGGATCGGTACAGAGCGCTTCCATGGCGCAGGTCAGACTTTCTTGATCTTCGACGGGGCAGAGCAGCCCGGTGCGCTCATGCTCCACCAGCTCTCGGTGTCCCTTGATGTCGGTTACGGCACAGGGCAGACCGCAGGACATGGCCTCCATCACATGAAAGGGAAGCCCCTCCGTGCGGCTGGCCGAGCAGAGCACATCACAAAGCGGGTACAGCGTCGCCATGTCCGCAATCTGACCGGGAAACATCACCCGGTCGCTGACCCCCAGCATGCGTGCCAGTGCGCGGCACTCTTCCCACAGCGCACCCGTGCCCGCCAGAATCAGCCTGACGCCGGGCACGCGCATTGCCGCAAAGGCACGCAGCAGCTGCGGTTGGTTCTTGCGTGCCGAAAATTCAGCGGCATAGACCAACACAATCTCCTCAGGGGAAAAGCCTGCCTTTTCCCGCAAGCGTAAGCGCTCATCCGGGGGCAGAGGGGAAAATCGAGCACGGTCGAAGCCCATCCCGTCAATGCGCCGCAAGCTGGAAGAAAAAAGCCGCCAGCGGCGCGCCATGGCCTCATCCTCATCATTCATCACGAACAGCGTGTCCGTTACAGGGGCGCATAGCCGCTCCACCAACCGATAGGCGCGGCTGCGAAGATTTCCTGTGTCATTGAACAGATAGCCATGGCAGGTGTAAAAAATGCGAGGCCTGCACCGCACACTCATCGCCGCAAGCCGCACGACCGCCGCCGCCAATGTCGTGTGAACGCTCACTGCCTCAAAGTCGACACGTCGCAGTAGTGTGCGCATACGGAGGATGGCCATGAGGTTGCAGAAGCTGAAAAAATGCTTTTGCAGCGGCAAGGCAACGACATGTTCGACCCAAGGAACCGATTCCTCTCGGTCGGCTGCCACCCACACCTCATACCCCTGCTGCGCAAAAGCGCGCAGATAGGGCAGATGAAAATTTCGTATATGGGAAACTGTGGAGGCACAAAATAGAATTTTTTTCATACAAGCTCCTCTCACAGCGCGACGGCTTTTGCGCCATCTCATGGAAAAGAGGGCTTCCGTTCGGAAACCCTCTGCCGTCTTTATTCCTCCGGCATGACGGGGGAATCCTCGTCTGTCAGTGCGCTACCGGTATGCTTTTTCGCCAGACCGGAAAACTCCCCGGGAATTGTCACCTCGTCATTCTGCGTCGCGTCTCCGCTCCCCTCCATATAGGAGAATTCATCGGAATCCTGCGGTGCTTCATCGTCCATCTGCGCATCCTCCAGAAAGGTGACAGAGTCATGATCGCTTGTCACAGGAGGCGGCGCGGGGTGCGCAGCCGCCCACTCGGCATTCGCTTTTTTCTGTGCTGCCCACACGCGGTCCTGCACCTCCTTGGAGGCCTCATAGGTTGCAGGATCAAATTCTCCATGCAAAAACTCCTGCAAAATAAATTCGGCCTCTTGTGGATCGAGCATCATGAGACTGCGGCCGTCAGCGGTTTTCTTCGCCCCATACATTCCGTGGAGCGGCAAGGTCATCTGTCGCAGCTGAACGCCCAAAAAAGACGGCGCCTTGAGCACCAGCGCGCTGATTTCCTTCTTTGACAGGTTCGTTTCAACCAGCGGAAGCACCTCATCCAGCAGATGGTTGATCTGCTTGAGGCTCAACTCCTTGGTCTGATCAATGGCCGCCTGTATCACATTGCGCTGACGCTGGACACG
>JAVVPJ010000056.1:0-2750 GCA_036655815.1 Oscillospiraceae bacterium | reverse complement strand
CTGGCGCGCATAGGCCATCGTGTCAAACCCATCCAAGTGATTGAGGCCCTCCTTGACCCGCGTATGAGCCACCGCATTGGTGTAAACTTCTCCGTTGAGGGCCGCCGCCTCCATCTTTGTCAGTGTGAGATCAACGCCGCCAATGGCATCAATCAACTGGGCTGCGGCACTCACATTCACACGGAGATAGCGGCGCACATCCACACCAAGCTGTTCTCGCACTGTTTTGAGCATCAAGTTGGCACCGCCGTAGGCAAACACATGAGTGAGCCAATCCTGGCCATGGCCCTCAATCGACACGCCAATTGCACGTTCCAGACTCACCAGAGCGGCAGTGTGCTGCTTGAGGTTCAGATTTAATACCATACAGGCGTCGGAACGCGCTTCGGTCAAAAGATCGGCACTAAAATCGGTGCTGCTTCCTCCCGGTGTGCGCTCATCGGTGCCCAGCAATAAAACATTGAGATATTCCAGGTCAGACAACGATCCCGTTTGCTCGGCGGCATCGGTCAATGGGTCGGCGTCTCCTACAAAGTTGATGCGATCTAGCTTGCCTTGAAAATAGGCCCATGCTCCTGCGGACACAAGCACCAGCAGCAAGAGAACCGACAGAGGGATCATCCACCAAGAGTACAGGAAACGGCGCTGCGTTGCGTTTGATTTCATAATACATCCCTTTTTGCATACTGTCAAAAGGCAGCAAAGCGTTGTTATAACTCTTCCGCAGGGTTTATGATCCCCCGAACGAGCGTCAGCATCAAAATTTTAAGATCAAAGGCTAAGGACCAGTTTTCAATATAAAATAAATCACATTTGACACGCTCGACAATGGAGGTGTCTCCACGCCAGCCATTGACCTGCGCCCATCCGGTGATGCCGGGTCGGACAAGATGCTTGAGCATATAAAGAGGAACCTCATCCCGAAATTTTTCCACAAAAAACGGTCGCTCTGGGCGCGGCCCCACCAAGCTCATGTCTCCGCGCAGGACATTATACAGCTGCGGAAGCTCATCTAGACTGAATTTGCGGGCAAAAACGCCAAACCCGGTTCGTCGGTTGTCACACCGTGTCCCCCATTGTGTGGCATCGGCATTCCCTTCCATCTTCATCGAGCGGAATTTATACATGGTGAATTCTCTCTGATTGCGCCCGATGCGCTGCTGTCGATAAATGACCGGGCCGGGCGATGAAAGACAAACCGCCAGCGCTGTCATCCCCAGCAAGGGCGAGAGCAGAACCAGCAGGATCAGGGCGCCCATCAGATCCATGCTGCGCTTGAGAAAGCAATTGAGCAGATTATCAAGCGGGATGCGGTGCAAATTGATGAGCGGCATCCCATCAAGTTCATCAATGTAGGGATTGGCAGGCAAATATTTGAGATAAAACGGCAGCAAGCTGGCCTTGACCCCCTGTGTCTCACAGACCTCAATGATCGAGCCCAAGCGGGAGAAATCATCCTGATCCAGAGAGATGATCACTTCGTCTGCCTGCTGGTTCTGCAAAAGTTCAGCCAACTGGTCCAAGCGCCCCAGACATTCCACCGCGCGACGCCCGGTCTGGACACGGCGGTCGGAAAGAAAGCCGATCACCCGATAACCCATGGCGCTGTTTTGCATGATTTTATCAAAATATTCGCCCGAAATATCATTCCATCCGACGATCACCACCCGCGCAACATAGCTGCCCCTCCGGCGCACATGGCGCAGATAGATGCGCACAGCCACGCGGATTCCGCCCGCGAGCATCGTACTGAACAGAAAGCACAACACAATCACCAGACGCGAGGTGTCAATCTGTCGCATGAAAAAACTCAGGAGAAACAAAAAGGCCATCCCGAAGAGATTGACTGTTGTGATTTTCCACAATTCCAAGGGCAACGATTTATAATGAAAAATGTCGTAAAGTTCAAACCCGTGATACAGCAAAAAGTATACGGGTGCCGCAATCAGCACCATGCGCAGATATTGTCGCAAGCCAAAGCTCTGTGAAACGCCGTGCAATAAGGAAAAGCGAAACTCATAAGCCAGCAGCATGGCAATGACGACGATGACCAGGTCGACGCATTTGAGCAGCGTCGTAAAAATCCTTTGATTTTCTTTAATCATTGCGTAGGTTCCTTTTTCAGCTACTTATCATTCCATTTTGCCATTATATCGCAAAAATTACGTATGTCAAGGCCGGATCGCGGGATGCGCTGGCAGAACGGGAAAAGGTTGCCAATATATGTCTTTCCACCCCGCACCCGCACACAAACATATCCCCGCTGCGCCGCGCATATAGTACCCTAGGAACCCGCTGACTTCATCCGTTCGAGGTCGATGATTGGTGTACATTGAGCCGGAGCAGAGGAGAAAAGTCCCGTGCCATCCGTCCCTTGTCTCGCGGATTTTGCGCGTTGAGCGAGCTGGCGCTTGCCCGGGTCTTGCTTTGTGCGGAATGAGTCGGAGAATTCCCAACGGAAATTCTTTGTCGGGAGTGTTGTCTTTGAAGGGGAATATCGAGGAGCGCGCCTGTGCTTTAGCGGCCTATATCATCGAAAATAACGCGACGGTGCGCAGCGCCGCATACAAGTTCGGAATTAGCAAATCTACCGTACATACGGTGGTGGGGATATAGAACGGTTTTGGGTGCAGATCGATGAGGCCAAAAGCCGATGGCTCACAGAAAGGTGAACCATCGGCTTTTGCTGTGATGGATCTCAGCGACAGCTCCCGGTCTGTTTTCCTTGTGCGCTGTGTGCGGCCAACCTT
>JAVVPJ010000055.1:6285-6873 GCA_036655815.1 Oscillospiraceae bacterium | reverse complement strand
ACCACCTTTTTGCGCCGCCGGTTGGTGGGCGTAAGGGTCTTTTGCGCCCTTTACAGCCACTGCCCTTCGTGCCATCCCAGGAAGCAGCCCGTGAAACATACCTTGCTGAACTTTTTGATTTGCAAGTGCGATCTCTAGCTGCACGCATGGAAAATGCCCATATGCGTCGCTTCGTGTTAGGCATTTCTGGGGGGCTGGACTCCACCCTCGCACTCATCGTTGCCGTTTCGGCTCTTGATCGCCTCGGCCTTCCCCACCAAAACCTCACTGGCGTCACCATGCCCGGCTTCGGTACCTCTGATCGCACCTACTTCAACGCGCTCGGTCTGATGGAAGCACTGGGCGTCGATACACGGGATATTTCCATCCGTGCCTCCGTAATGCAACACTTTGAGGACATCGGCCACGATCCCGCCGTGCAGGACGCCGCTTATGAAAATGCGCAGGCGCGTGAGCGCTCACAAATCCTATTCGATCTGGCAAACGAGCTGGAAGCACTTGTGGTTGGCACAGGCGACCTTTCAGAGGCTGCGCTGGGCTGGTGTACCTTTGGCGGAGATCATCTGGCAGGCTACAACGTAAATATCT
>JAVVPJ010000055.1:0-6275 GCA_036655815.1 Oscillospiraceae bacterium | reverse complement strand
TGAAGGAACCTGCGAATATCTCAACGATGTACTGTCAACTCCTGTTTCTCCTGAGTTGCTTCCGGCAGATTCCGCCGGGGACATCGCCCAGAAAACCGAGGATATTCTGGGGCCCTATGAGTTGCACGACTATTTTCTTTTCCACTTTGTACGTTATGGCTTTCGGCCGTCCAAACTCTATTATTATGCCTGCGCCGCGTTTTCAGGCCAGTATGAGCCAAAATATATCAAGGAAACTCTGATGCTATTCTTCCGGCGCTTTGTCGCAGGTCAGTTTAAGCGCGCCTGTGCACCGGATTCGGCAAGGCTGACTGATGTTTGCCTGCAATCCTCTGTCTATCGCATCCCCTCAGATCTGGACGCACGTCCTTTGCTCGCCGAACTGGAATCCATCGAATTTTAGGGCCCAAGGCCCCTTGGAGGAAACCGTTTTATGAAAGCTATCATTACCGTAGTCGGCCGTGATGCCGTAGGCATTCTTGCGAAAGCAGCATCAATCTGTGCCTCTCACCATGCCAATATCATTGACGTGACCCAAACCGTCATGGGAGATCTGTTCTCGATGGTCATGCTTGCGGACATCGCAACGCTGACGTGTGATTTTTCGGTTCTGTCTACCGAGATGGAAACTGCCGTCAGTGAAATGGGACTTGTGGCTCATGTTATGCACGAAGACATTTTCAATGCCATGCACCGCATTTAGGAGGCCACTATGCTCAATATAAACGATATTCTCGAAACTGTGCAGATGATCCAAGACGAATGTCTGGATATCCGCACCATCACCATGGGGGTCTCCCTCCTCGACTGCGCAGACAGCGACATTGACCGTTCCTGCACCAAGGTTTATGAAAAGCTCACCCGCGTCGCGCGCGACCTGGTGCGCACCGGAACGGACATTGAGCGCATCTATGGCATTCCCATCATCAACAAACGAGTATCTGTCACCCCCATCGCCATTCTGGCTGGTGTTTCTGGTGGAGATCCTATCAAATATGCGCATGCATTGCAACGCGCAGCTGACTCCATCGGTGTCAACTTTATCGGCGGCTATTCTGCGCTGGTTCACAAGGGATTCTCGGCCGGTGATCTCGAATTGATCCGTTCGATTCCTAGAGCTATGGCAGAAACCGAGCTGGTCTGCTCCTCCGTCAATGTCGGAACCACGCGGGCCGGCATCAATATGGACGCTGTTGCTCTGCTCGGACGGATTGTCAAGCAGGCCGCCGCCGCCACTGCCCAACGGCAATCCATCGGCTGCGCCAAGGTGGTGGTGTTGTGCAACGCCCCCGAGGACAATCCTTTTATGGCAGGCGCCTTTCATGGCGTGGGAGAGCCAGACATTGTGCTCAATGTCGGTGTGTCAGGCCCAGGCGTCGTACGTGCGGCGCTGCGGCGCGCGGGTGACATCCCGATTCAGGAGTTGGCCGAAGTCATCAAAAAGACTGCATTCAAAATTACACGGATGGGACAGCTGGTAGGTGCCGAGGCGTCCCGCCGTTTGAATGTTCCGTTTGGCATCATCGACCTGTCGCTGGCACCCACACCTGCGGTCGGCGACTCGGTGGCTCATATTCTTGAGGAAATGGGGCTTGAAAAGTGTGGTGGTCCCGGAACCACCGCCTGTCTTGCCATGCTCAACGACGCCGTCAAAAAAGGGGGCGTCATGGCTTCCGGACGGGTGGGCGGTCTGTCCGGGGCGTTTATCCCCGTCAGCGAAGACGCTGGCATGATGGATGCCGTGCGCGCCGGTGCACTCTCCATCGAAAAGCTTGAGGCTATGACGGCGGTTTGTTCGGTTGGGCTGGACATGATCATGCTGCCGGGTGACACCTCTGCCGAAATCATTTCGGGGCTGATTGCCGATGAGGCCGCCATCGGAATGGTCAACCAGAAGACCACTGCCGTGCGCGTGATTCCTGCCGTTGGTTATCAGGTGGGTGATGAGCTGACATTTGGCGGTTTGCTGGGTGGCGGCCCCATCATGCCTGTCAGCCGGTTCTCACCGTCACGTCTTATTGAACGCGGTGGGTACATTCCCGCGCCACTTCAGAGCCTGAAAAACTAGCCGGAAATCCGAGCCACGGATGGCTGCCTTTCTTGAGCGCAGTCCACCCTTTTGCGCACGATTTCCCTTGATCTGCCAAATTTTTCTTTCTTTGGGTGCTCAAAGGCCACGGGTCAGAAACATTCGTTTCTTGCCCCGTGGCCTTCTTTTGCATGATTTGATCTTATTTAGAACGAATGTACTCATCAATCGCAGACGCAGCTGTTTTGCCAGCGCCCATTGCCAAAATGACGGTTGCCGCACCGGTGACAGCATCACCGCCGGCCCAGACGCCCTCTCGTGTCGTTCTACCCGCTTCATCAGCCACAAGGCAGCCCTTGCGGTTGGCTTCGAGACCCTTGGTCGTAGAACGCAGCAATGGGTTGGGACTGGTGCCAATTGCCATGATGACCGCATCAGCCTCTACCTCAAAATTGGAGCCTACTTTTTCGACCGGACTGCGACGTCCTGATGCATCCGGCTCTCCCAACGTCATCTCAACACATTCAATGGCTTTGACATAGCCCTTTTCATCTCCGAGAATCGCCACAGGGTTGGTGAGCAAATGGAAAACAATACCCTCCTCCTTGGCATGATGCACCTCCTCGGCTCTGGCAGGCAGTTCGATCTCACTGCGGCGGTAAACCACTGTGACATCTGCACCCAGACGTTTGGCACAACGTGCGGCATCCATGGCAACATTTCCGCCACCCACGACAGCAACACGCTTGTTGTGCGCGATGGGTGTGTTGGAGCCTTCACGATAGGCCTTCATCAGATTGATGCGGGTAAGATATTCGTTGGCAGAGTAGACGCCTAGAAGATTTTCACCCGGAATTCCCATGAAGGAGGGAAGTCCTGCCCCTGAGCCGATGAACACAGCTTCAAAGCCCTGCTCAAACAGCTCATCGATTGAGGTCACGCGACCCACCACCATGTTACACTCGATGTCAACACCCAGCTTGCGCAGGTTGTCCACCTCACTGGCTACGATCTCCTTGGGCAAACGAAACTGCGGTATCCCATAGACCAGCACGCCGCCTGCCGTCTGCAACGCTTCCAGAATGGAAACCTGATATCCCATGCGTGCAAGGTCACCCGCACAGGTTAGTCCCGCCGGGCCGGCACCCACGACGGCGACGCGATGGCCGTTCAGCGCAGGCTTTTTCACCTCGCTGGAGCCATTCTGACGTTGCCAATCGGCCACAAAACGCTCCAGACGGCCAATGCCAACCGGCTCATGCTTCACGCCGCGCACGCACTTGCCCTCGCACTGAGACTCCTGCGGACAGACACGCCCACACACAGCCGGAAGTGAATTGGTCTGAGCAATCAGGGCATAGGCCGACGCGAAATCTCCCTGAGCCACTTTGGCAATAAACTCAGGGATCTGCACGTTGACGGGGCATCCTGCCACACACGGTCTTGTCTTGCAGCCCAAGCAACGCTTGGCCTCGCCAATTGCCATTTCAGCCGTATAACCCAGTGAAACCTCTTCAAAATTCTTGTTTCGAACGTTGGGGTCCTGCTCGGGGATGGGGGTCTTTTGGGGATTCATATCAGCCACGACGCACGCCTCCTGTCAGACGACATACATGTTCCTTCGCGTCCGCCTCCTGCTCCTTATAGTAGGTATTGCGGCGCATCAATTCGTCAAAATCAACCTCGTGGCCATCAAAATCAGGCCCATCTACGCAGGCAAACTTGGTCTTTCCACCTACTGTCACACGGCATCCGCCACACATTCCGGTTCCATCAACCATGATGGGATTGAGTGACACCAGCGTCTTGATTGCAAAGGGGCGAGTTGTGGCCGCAACAAATTTCATCATGATCACCGGTCCGATTGCAATCACCAGATCATAGTTATTTCCTGCCTCAATGAGGCTTTTTAGCTTGTCGGTCACGAATCCCTTTTCGCCATAGCTGCCATCGTCCGTTGTGAGGAACAACCGTGTTGTGGCAGCCTTCATCTCTTCCTCGAGAATGACGATATCCTTGGAGCGGAAGCCCGCGATCATGTCGACTTCCATCCCTGCTTGAAAAAGCGCCTTGGCTTGCGGATAGGCAATGGCGCAACCCACGCCACCGCCCACCACGCACACCCGCTTGACGGCGGGATCGATGTGAGTGGGAACGCCCAGAGGCCCAACCAGATCCAGGAGGCTGTCACCCACATTCAACTCGTTGAGACGCATGGTCGATGCGCCTACCATTTGAAAAATAATCGTAACGGTTCCCTTTTCTCGGTCGTAATCCGCAATGGTTAATGGGACCCTTTCTCCCTGCTCGTCAATGCGGAAAATCACGAACTGCCCGGCTTGCGCTTTTTTTGCAATAGCCGGCGCTGAGATTTCCATGAGCGTGACGGCATCATTGAGCGCCCGCTTAGTGGTTATTTGATACACTTTACTGCTCCTTCCTTATTGCGCGTCTTCAGGGCCATCGAGGAAACGTCTATTTTTATTTTGGAAAGTAGCCCTATAAAACCGCTGATTCACGCCGAAATAGCGAAGACAACAGGAGGCCTTAAAGCGAAAAACCGACATAACCTTCTGCTCTTTTCCGCAGGAAAAGCCATCGGTTTAACATTTTCAAGAACGTCCTTCATCAAATTTTGAGTCAGGCAAGGCCAAAAGCGCCATTCGCCTGACTGCTTGGCAATGTTTTTGCACGTTGCCTGGCACAAAATTCTCGTTTCGTCGCCACAAACAGAGAAAACCAACCGTTCCTTCATAAACGCGTCTATCTTGTGTTATTATAGACGGTATAAGGTACAAATGTAAACCCTAATGTAAAAATTATTGATAAATTCGTATTCCGGGTGTCACAGGCGAGGTGCGTGATTGTGACATGGACATCAGCCGGTAGGCTTCGCAGTGCCTTCAAAGCGAAAACGTCCCCTTCCATCAGTTTGAGTGGCGCGTCAGGCCATTGCTGCACTTGATGGAGTGCGGTCCAGTCACCGTTCAATTGATTCTGCATGCAATCGTAGCTGCGAGCATTTTGAGCCTATGCCATGGCCGTGGTGTGCAAAAGTACCGTGTACTGGTGCAGGGCATCCTATCCATCCCTCTCTTTCTTCTTGTAGGATACGCATGAGGTTTTTCACAGGCTCAGATCTCTGCACTTTATTTTCTGATGCATCGTGGCGCATTGGGAGAACGTATAACGTGCTCCACACCCCAGTAGACCAAAATTCCGACCAGAGAACCGATCAGCATCCCAGCCAAAACATCGGTGGGATAATGCACCATAAGGTAGAGGCGGGAAAAAGCGATCAGTGTAGCGACCAGCAGTGCCCAGCCGCCCCATTTCCGACGATACAAGGTCAGCGGGACAGCCGCTGCAAACGAACTCATTGCATGTCCCGAAGGGAAGGAATAGGGATCCCCCGGGTCAATGAGCACCAAAATGGAAGGGTCGGTGAGATAGGGCCGTGGGCGGGCGATGAGCGGCTTGATGCATAAATTCCCAATGAAAAAGCATAGCAACAGCGATAACGCCATGACCATCCCGATGCGCCGGGTACGCGGATGGCAAAGCAACACAACTGCCAGTACAATCCAGAGAATCCCCGCATTTCCCAGCGAGGTAATCGCCATCATGATTCGGTCCAGTAGATGGGACTGCAACGCATTGTGGAGGATCCACAAAATCTCAGTATCGAGCGCCGTAATAAATCCCATGCCTTTTCTCCTGTCACTTGCTGTGCGCAGCGGCAACAGCAGTTTCATCATTTTTTTGTTTGTGGACTTTCCTTTCAATGCGCAATGTCAAAAAGGCCCGAGCAGTTGGGTGCGCTCCATTTCAGTTAAAAGCCGGCATTGTCCAGCTGCCAGCATCGGGTCAAGGTCAAGATTTCCCATCCGAATTCTCACCAGTCGTGTCACATGTGCGCCATTGTGATCGAACATGCGCCGCACCTGATGATAGAGCCCCTCAAAAATGGTGACATTTGCGCTAGTGGAAGACAACATTTCAAGGTGAGCCGGCGATGCGTGTTCCCCGTCTCCCAAAAAAACGCCCTCACGAAACCGAAGAACCAGTTGGGGAGTGACAACCGGCTGATCGACCTCCACATAATAGGTTTTGGGAACGTGGCGATTGGGAGAAAGCAAACGATGCGCAAAGTTGCCGTCGTCGGTCAGCACCATCATTCCCTCAGAGTATTTATCGAGCCGTCCGGCAGGGAACAGTCCGCGACGGCTCAGAGCCTCCGGCAGCA
>JAVVPJ010000054.1:0-6933 GCA_036655815.1 Oscillospiraceae bacterium | reverse complement strand
TCTGGTTCTTCAGAAACCGCTTTTCCAGTATCGGATTATGACTGGCCCGAAATTAACATTCAGATCGGCCATACCAATTCTTCCATCGCGACTGACTATAAGCAGAAACTGGGGACTCTTTTTGGCGATTACATATCCCAAAAGACTAATGGCGCAATAACGGTTACCGTTTTGGGAGACTCTCAACTTGGAAAAGAGAACGCGCTTACTGAAGGCTTGCAACTTGGTATGATCGATATGGCAATTCTCTCGAGCCCCACCTTCTCCAACTTTGACAACATGCATTTGTTCACCGAGTTGCCGTTTCTTTTTAGTAACGTTCAGGCAGGCCGCGCATTCCTCAGTACGAAAGAATACGCGGAAATGAACGACAGCATTGTTGAATCTTTGGGGATTCGGTTCCTTACAACGGGCGAACTGGGGATGCGCTATGTGATTAACAATGTACGCCCAATCAATACGGTTGCCGATATGGCTGGGCTTAAACTCAGAACGCCAGAAACGGATATCGTTCTAGGTATTTTTAAGGGGCTGGGAGCCAATCCTACAGCCCTTGCCATTTCGGAAACTCTGACAGCCATTCAGCAAGATACGATTGATGGCGGTGAATTCCCCACCGGCACAATTTCTTCAAGCGGTTTTTACGAAGTGACTAAATACCTGTCTAAAACCAATCACCAATACACGCTTTGCTATCTGGCGATTGCGGAATCCTTCTATGAAGGGCTGGCGCCGGAAGTCCAGAGGCTCTTCGACGAGGCGGCATCCTATGCGCAGTCGGAGCAGTTTAAGTTTATTGACCAGATTGATGCGGAACAGATACAGTCTTTTGTTGAGGCAGACATGCAGATTAACGAGATTGCCGATGTGCAGGAATTCAAGGATGCCGTTTCAGACGTTTATACCACTTATAGAGATGTGATTGGAGCTGACTTCTACGACAGAGCCATGACAGCGGTTGACGCATGCAATGCGGCAAATCCCTGAGCAGAAAACTGAAGGGATTGATTAAATGCGTCAAATAGAAAAGATCCCAAAGAAAATAAGCGATGTGGTTGATAAAGGTTATACAGTCGTTGGTATAGTATTTCTGATTGCACTGACTGCAGCAACATTTGTTCAGGTGATCGGCAGATATGTCTTTAACAACTCGCCCAGCTGGACGGATGAGCTTGCCAGATATTCCTTTGTCTGGGCCAATATGCTTGGAGTCGCAATCGCGCTTAAACATGGAAAGCACGCGGCAGTAGACCTCTTGGCAACCAAACTGAAGGGAACAGCAAAAGCAATTCAGAAACTGGTCGTAGACGGACTTATAACCTTTGCTGGAACACTTCTGCTTGTTGAAGGGTGTAAAATGACCGCGGCGATTTATGGCACGGGGCAGCTCAGTCCGGCCATGCGGATCCCGATGTGGATAATATATCTCTCAACTGCATTCAGCGGATTCGGCATGCTAATCCACTGCATATTGTTTCTGATTGAGGACGTTCTGGCGTTCAGAGGGGAAGGTGATCAGCTGTGACCTCTTTGATATTTATCACACTTTTTGCCTTTCTTGCGATAGGACTTCCGGTAGTATTCTGCGTGGAGCTTTCGAGTTGTGTTTTCCTAATGGCAACGAAGGCAAAGCCGCTTCTGCTGCTGGCGCAAACTATGATGAATGGAATGGATCACTTTGCATACCTTGCCATAACCCTATTTATTCTTGCAGGATATGTGATGGAAGAAGCCAACCTTTCCAAGCGTCTTGTGGATTTTGTCAACGCTTGGCTGGGTCATATACGCGGTAGCGTTGGCGTGGTAACTGTGGTTGCATGCGCGATTTTTGCGGCACTCACCGGTTCCGGTCCGGCGACGGTGGCTGCAATTGGTTCGATCATGATGCCGGCGCTATTGGACGCGGGGTATTCGGGAGAGGATTCAAGCGGACTGTTGGCAGCCAGCGGAGCTCTTGGCCCAATCATTCCTCCCAGTGTGCCAATGATCGTCTATGGCGCGGCATTGGGTGTTTCTATACCAAAAATGTTTATGGGTTCCGTAATTCCAGGAATTCTTTTTGCGGCGGCGTTTATCGTCGTCAACCAAAGAATTTCCAAGAAGAAGGTCCTGAATGATACAAAAGCAAAGCCCCCTATAAAAGAGAGACTCATAATTACGGTGAAGGCTTTGCCGGTACTGTTTCTCCCATTCATAGTACTTGGAGGAATATATGGCGGAATATTCACACCTACGGAGGCCGCAACAGTCGCTGTTGTGTATAGCCTGATTTTGGCTTTTGCATACAGGGAATTCAGCCTGCAAAAATTCATCGACTGTTTCCGCAGAGCGCTGATTACTTCAGGAGGGATTATCGCATTGCTGGGCATTGCAACCTTGTTCTCATGGGTCCTCACGTATACTCAGGTACCAGCAAAACTGAGCCTTGCAATCATGGCTGTTGTCCATAGTAAGTGGGTCTATCTGGCCATTCTGTGCCTAATCCTTTTTGTTATGGGCACACTCATGGAAACCATAGCTACTATTGTTTTGTTGGCCCCCATCCTTGTCCCAATAGGAATTCAGATGGGCATTAACGAGCTCCACTTGGCATGTGCATTTTGTATCGCACTCATCGTCGGCTTTATCACCCCGCCTTTCGGTATTAATCTGTTTGCGGCAGTATCCACCTGCAACCAGCCATATACCAAGGTTGTTAAAGGCGTTGTGCCTTACATGATTGTTGCACTGCTAATTGCAATTCTCATAATGTTCATTCCACAGCTTACAACCTGGTTGCCGGGGCTGATTTATGGAGCTTGATATTCAAGATTGGAGAAATACAATGAACGCAAACGATATAACACGAGAAGATTGGCTGCAAAACTGCTTTCCTGAATGGGGAACGTGGTTGCTGGAGCAAATCGACGATGCTGTTGTAAAAAAAGGCAGTTTCGAAATGTGGTGGCTTGGCTGTTGTGGTCTGTGGATTAAGAGTGAGAGCAATACTAATATTGTAATGGATTTGTATAGTGGGAATTCCAAGACATCCCACTATACTATTCCGGAAAATCAGAAGGGGCACGACTATCAGCTGGCACGGATCGCAGGAAGCAATATGTACAACCCAAATCCCAGAAACATCCCGCATGTTATTGATCCATTTAAAATCCAGAATCTGGACGCGGTTGTCGCAACACACGATCATTCAGATCACATGGATGTGTACAGCACGGCTGCATTTTTGCAGGTTCCCAACATCCCCTTTATCGGTCCAGAGTATTCTATCAACAAGTGGCGCGGATGGGGAGTCCCAGAAAAGCGTCTTGTACAGGTCAAACCCGGAGATAAAGTCCAAGTAGGCGATATTACGATTCACGCTGTGGACTCTTTCGATCGTACTGCGCTAATTACCGCGCCGCCAAAGGGCAGTATCATAGGACGCATGCCTGACGATATGGATCAGCGGGCCGTGAACTATGTCATTGAGACGCCAGGCGGCTCCGTATACCACGCCGGTGACTCCCATTTTTCCGATTACTATCTCAAGCATGGAAAGGATTTTAAAATTGACGTAGCACTCTGCGCTTTCGGAGAAAATCCCAGGGGCATTACCGATAAAATGACCTCCTCTGATGTCCTGCGCACCGCGGAAGACCTTGGTTGCAAAGTAATCATCCCAATTCATTATGATATATGGCCCACGTTTTATGCCGATCCCGAAGAGATCAATCTTCTGTATGAGTTTAAAAAAGATCGCCTTCAGTATCAGTTCAAGCCGTATATTTGGCAGGTGGGCGGCAGTTTTGTCTATCCCGATGACAAAGATAAGAGAAAGTACATGTACGACAGAGGTTTTCCGGACGCAATGGAATATGAACCCAACATTCCTTTCCGCGCGTTTCTGTAAAGAAACTCTCGAAATAACGGCCGTGAAAACACGGCCGTTATTTGTAATCTCATTATGGGAGTGGTTATTAAATGGAGAAGCAAATTTCGAAAATTGAATATGGGTGTATTGCGGATGATTTTACAGGAGCTGCCGACATAGCTTCATTTTTCAAAAAAGGCGGATTAAGGACAGTGCTGTATAATGGCGTTCCGGATGTGGATGCCGTTGTGAAGGCTGATGCGATTGTAATTGCATTGAAAACAAGAACGCAAGAAGTGGCTACCGCCGTGGCAGACAGCATGAATGCGCTGGGGTGGCTGGTTGGCAAAGGCGCACGGCATCTGTATATTAAATACTGTTCCACCTTCGATTCCACTCCGAAAGGCAATATCGGGCCAATCGTGGATGCTGCAATGGAACAGCACAATGTTAAATATACAATATTGTGCCCCGCCTTGCCTGTAAACGGAAGAACGGTTGAGAATGGTGTACTTTATGTTAATGGAATTCCTCTATCCGAAAGCCATATGAAGGATCATCCACTGACGCCAATGAGGGAGAGTCATATCAGCAACCTGATGCAGCCGCAGAGCAAATACAGCTGCCTTATGCTGACGAGGGACGATATGGCGTTAACTGCTAATGAAGTTCAGTCAATAATAAACAAATACGGGGCGGACAAAGAGCACTTTTACATCATTCCGGATTTTTCGGATGAAGTAGATGCCGCAAGAATTGTTGAATTGTTTGGTTCACTTAGGATTTTGACAGGTGGTTCAGGAATAGCGGAAAGGCTTGGAGCGCTGGTGAATAATGAAATATCTTTGAATAGATCATTTGAGGGGGTCTATGGGAAAGCCATTATTCTGGCGGGAAGCTGTTCCAGCGCAACTTTAAGACAGATAAGCCGATTCCAGGCAGATGGAGGATATTCGATCAAGCTGTTGTATGCAGAGCTTCTGTCCGGAAAACAGACTGCTGAAAAAGTGTTTTCTGCAATCAGCGCAAAAGATGAGCCGGTTCTGGTATTCAGTTCAGACACAGCAGAGCACATAAAAACCAGTCAGCAGTCTGGGATGGAGCGGGTATCTGAACTACTGGAGTGCACAACCGCTGCCATCGCGCAGATGGCAGTAGAGGCGGGATACACAAGAATTATTGTTGCCGGGGGCGAAACCTCGGGTGCGGTGATTAAAAAGCTGGGATACTGCGGTTATGAGATAGGAGAAAACGTTTCACCCGGCGTGCCGGTGATGATGCCAATAGAGGATCAAAGAATTAGAATGATACTCAAACCGGGGAATTTCGGTGACGACTCGTTTTTCCGGAAAGCACTTGATATAACACACGGGCGTAATGAGGGAGGTGAGAAGCGTGACAGAACTGGAAAGCAATGAACTGGGCAACGCAATCTGGGCAGGTAAATTCTTGTTTGAGAGAGGAAAGCTATCCGGCTCCGCGGGAAACATAAGCTTTAAAATGGATGGGAAAATATTTATTTCAAGAAGTGGAGCTACCCTGGGGAATATGAATTCCTCCGACTTTTCAGTTTCGGATTTGTCGGGCAAGTGGCTCGAAGGGCCAAAGCCCAGCAAGGAATTGCCATTGCATGTGATTGTATATAGCCACAAGCCTGAATGCGGCGCGGTAATCCACACACACAGCTTCTATTCGGTTTTGTGGTCATGCCTTGAAAATGGCTCTGAAACGAACTGTATTCCATCTTATACACCGTATTTGAAGATGAAGGTTGGAACTGTTGGGCTGATCCCATATGCTCCGCCGGGATCACAAAAACTTTTCTACTTATTTGAGCAGAAAGTGAACAACAGCTCGGCCTATTTGCTGCGTAACCACGGCCCTGTGGTAGGTGGAAGAAATGTGGTGGATGCCTTTAACTGCATAGAAGAACTGGAAGAGAGCGCAAAACTTGCGGTATATCTAAAAAGTATCTGCGGAGATGGGGCTGAAACTATCGATGTCGGAGATTTAAATTCTCCATTCTGATTGCGCCACGGTTTCCGTTAAGATAGTGCGTAGAGTGCGAAACAACACTTTGCGGATTGGCTTTTTGTCTTTATGCTATACTAACTTGCATGTTTGGAATAGGTGAGTAATTGAGTCCATTAATCATATGGCATAATGGTATACCAGAAAAAATGAAAAAATCGGACTCTTAATCATCAAACACGAGCTATATATCGAACTTTTTTGGATGCGTAGCGCTGTTTTTTCATTTTTAGCTGGTTACAGAAAACGGTCAAAGTCGCTTATGTGCTGTTTTTTCCCGTCTGCCGCATTATTTCATCTGTGCATATGCATCCAGTGCCTGTGCGATTTTCTCAATTTCGCCGCTGCCGTTGGTGGGGAAACGAAACGCCGGGATATTGTACAGCTCCAGAATATGATCCTTCATGCGGTCACGCGCGTACTGCGCCGTACCTTGCTTGTGGAAATGGAATCCGTCTACTTCAATGGCCAGTACCGGCTTTTTGCTGATGCGGTGATAAATCAGAAAGTCCAAATGTGTGGCGGTATTCATCGCGTAGCGGCACTCGTCGTCATTCAGCCGATGGGGATCGCGAATCAGCATGTTCAGCGGCTGGTGACAAATAACGCCCAGCGCGAGCTGCGGGCTCGCATTCAGAAGATCACAAATTGCCCCATACATCAGGTTCTCAGAGTCATATTCCGACACCTGCTTGTGCTTTTGAAGATAGGCAATGCGCGCATCGGTATATTGGCTGTATAGCAAATCGAAAATGGAATAGAGCTCGCTTTGCACGATCTCGCAGTTGTTGTAACGGATATAACTGATGAGATCTCCCATGTTGCTGTCCGCCGGCTGCTCATCCCCCGAGACCACAAGCACCAGCTGCTTTTTCGCACGGGACACAGCGACGTTCAGAAGATAGGGGTCATCCGAAAAATCCGTTACCACATCATCCACCGTGGTTAGGACGATGGCCTCTTTTTCCCTGCCCTGAAACTTGTGGACGGTATGTACTTCGATCTCGCTGGCGCCCAATTCTTTTTCAATTTTGGAAACCTGATCCCGGTAC
>JAVVPJ010000053.1:5790-6947 GCA_036655815.1 Oscillospiraceae bacterium | reverse complement strand
GGTAGCAATGGACAACAGGCCTTTTGTTTTCGTATTCATTGTCATCACCCTAAACCTTGTCCGTAATTTTCTCGCCGAACAAACCCGTTGGCTTGGCGATCAGAATCACGATCAGTAACGCGAAGGTAAATGCGTCCGAAAAGGTGGTCCAACCCATTCCCTTGATGATATTCTCACAGATGCCAATCAAAAATGCGCCTACCACCGCACCTGGGATAGAGCCAATTCCACCAAACACCGCTGCCACGAAGGCTTTGAGTCCTGGCATGGAACCGGCCGTGGGGATGACGCCGGTATAGTTGGTAAAATACAAGAACGAGCCGACTGCCGCCAGAAATGAGCCAATTACAAAAGTTGCACTGATAACGTTGTTGATTTTGATTCCCATCAACTGAGCTGTCTCAAAATCTTTAGATACAGCGCGCATTGCCATGCCAATCTTGGTATACTTGATGAGCGCCACCAACACGACAACCAACGCAACGGTGAGAATGGGCGTAATAACCGTAACTCTCTTTGTTGTAGCTTCTCCTATGGTAATGATATCGCTGATCCACGGGATCGTGGGATACTGTTTGGCCAGACCGCCGGTGACATAAAGTGCCATGTTTTGCAGCAGATAGGAAACGCCGATCGCCGAGATCATAATGGACATTCTCGGTGCTGTGCGCAGGGGCTTATAGGCTACACGTTCTACAATAAAGCCGAGCAAAACTGTTGCAAAAATCGTCAAAATAATCGCCCATATCAGTGGCATAACCGTAACCGCATAAATCATGAGAAGTCCCGCAACCATAAAAATATCGCCATGTGCAAAGTTGATGAGACGCAGAATGCCATAGACCATCGTGTAACCGATGGCAATGAGCGCATACTGTCCACCCACCGAAATGCCAGCGAGAATATAGGGCAGGTTTTGGTTAATAAATTCCATACAGGAACCCCCTATTAACAACTAAGCGCGGCGCCGGACGCATGCCCTAGCCCGCGCTGAATGGTTGCCTCTGATTTCCTCGCCTATTCAAGAAGAATCGCGTGGAAAAGAGAGAGTAGGCGGCCCCCGACGGGGCCGCCCCTGTCCCAATTGCTTGTGGTGTCCGATCAGAGTTAGGCAACACCCTGAATGGCAACGAACTCCCATTTTCCGGTATCAGAAT
>JAVVPJ010000053.1:0-5780 GCA_036655815.1 Oscillospiraceae bacterium | reverse complement strand
AGGCTGAGTCACGGATCGCATCGCCAATTTCGTTAAAGGCAATTTCGCCCGACACGCCAGTATGTTTGACCTTCCAAAGGGATTCATTAATCGCCTTAGGATCTGCACTTCCAGCAGCCTTGATGGCCTCAAGCGCGACAAAGTATGCATCATAGCCCATGGCCGAAACTGCCGAAATGGTATCATCTCCGCCATTGCTGGACAGACGGGTAGAATCTGCCTTGACCCATTCCTTGATTCCCTTGACGAATTTGGCACCCAGCTCGGAGTCAGTTCCTTCATCGAAGAATGTGGTTACATAAACCTTTACGCCGGTATTCTTGGCAGCATTGAGGATGACATTGGAATCCCAAGTATCGCCCGCCATGATTGGCATCGCAATACTCTGGGCCTTAGCTTGCTCAATGATCAGCGCGGCCGCCTCGGTGGAGACGGGAGAAAAGAATACATCGGCGTTGGAATTTTTGGCATTGGTGAGGTAAGAAGCAAAATCGCTGTTTCCCTCGGGGAACGTCTCATTGATCACCTTGCCGCCCAAGGCTTCAAAGGCTTTCTGGAAGTAATGGCAGAGGCCGACGGAGTAGTCGTCGCCCAGTTTGGCAAGGCAGTAGGCCGTCTTCGCCTTAAAGTTGTCTACCGCAAAGTTAGCCAAAACGGTTCCCTGGAAGGGATCTAAGAAGCAAATCCGGAAGTAGTGTGTATTGCCCTCAGTGACCTGAGGATTGGTACAGGTAATGCCGATCACCGGCACTCCGGCTTTCGCAAACACATCGCTTGCAGCAATGGAAACGCCAGACCCGTAAGATCCCAGTGCGATGGACACGCCGGAACCGACCAGTGAAGAGGCCGCCGACGGGCCTTTGTCATTAGAGGATTCATTGTCAACGATCACTAATTCGACAGCATATTCTTCTTGACCAATTTGAACGGTGTTTTGGATACTGTTGGCATATTGGATACCTAGCGTTTCCTGCTTTCCACCGGCACCATTGTCACCGGAAGCCGGCTCATAGACGCCGATCTTAATCACCTTCTTGTTGGTGGTGGCAGCCGGAGTCGTCGATGCAACCGGAGCGGCTGAGACGACCGGTGCTGTACTGGAAGCACCGCTGCAGGCTGTCACAGACAATGCCAACGCGCAGCTGAGGATCAGGGAAAAAAGCTTCTTCATGGTACATTCTCTCCTTTGTTTCTCGAAATAAGTGATGCGAAATTCGCACTGGCAGATTGAACTGCTAATTAATAATTATAAACTATCGGAGCAGCAAATGCAATATGGGCGCTCTCCCCGTGATGATATTAAACATTCTACACAAAGACATAGCAGACATTCTACATCTCTGACAGCAATTACCTCTCAGCCAACTACAATATCAACTTTTATGTATGTTGGTCAACGCCACCTTTGGAAATTCCCACGATTCACGGGCGAGATCTGATGCACGTTTATCATTCTATGTTTAAATGGCTGTAGGCGTATGGTGAAATTTTCCCATGCGTTTCAAGCAGCAAGCGCAAGTCCTGCGGAAGGGGAGAGAAAATCTTCATTTGCTGCCCCGTCATGGGGTGCAAAAAGCGGATGGTCGCACAGTGAAGCGCCTGTCGTCCAATGCGATTGCAGTTGCCTCCATAGAGCGCATCACCCAGTAATGGATGTCCAATCTCGGCCAGATGTACGCGAATCTGATGCATGCGTCCCGTTTCCGGAACACATTCCAGGAGAGCCATCTCATCATCTTGCCACAGCAAGTGCCACTGTGTAAGCGCCGGGCGACCGTCTGGCGACGCAATCTGTCTAGGCTCATAAGGCGATTCCCGCAACAGAGGGAACCGAATCTCCCCTGATTCTTCCGAAAAGCGTCCTGATGCCACAGCAATGTAACGCTTTTGGACTTGCTGCCACAGCCTCCCTGCCGACATCTGATGGTGAGCAACCAGCAAGGCCCCACTGGTATCACGATCCAAACGATAAACGGCACGAAAGATGCCCGCACCATACGCGTTTTCAATCGTATCATAAAGGTGTCCTCCCGAACGATGGCAGGGCAAGCCGGCCGGTTTGTCATAAACGACGAGATCCTCATCTTCATATAAAATAGGGATTGACAGTGCCGTATTTTGCATTGCGCGCGGGGTCTCATCCGGCAACGAAACAACCAGCGTAGTGTCTGCGTGCAACAGTGTAGTGGAGCGCACGCGCTTGCCCTCCACCATAAGGCCTTCCGGAAGTTGCTTCAGTGCCACCACCAAACGGCGTGCATACCCCTGCGAAAGCAGGAAAGCCTCGACGCACTGTCCCTCATCTCCTGTGCTAAGTTGATATTCCACACGCCTCATACCTGTTTCTCATCCCTTCTTTTTCCCGTCAACCGTTCTGCCCATGTCACCATCAGTTTTCTTCACCAATCATGGCAACTCTATGATATCTAGCTCCTTTGAAACAAACAGATCGCCGAAATCGTGTTGTATTATGCTGTGGTCACTGTATGTCGATGGCAATGCCGTGAAAACTCAATGATACTGATGTGGAGAAAAAACGCCTAGTAACATTATTCCAAAAACAGCACTGGGCACAGCGTCTGGCGTTGGACCGCGCATTTTCGTCTCTCCAACAGAATCTTAAATCTGCGCGCCTTTGTTCCAGCAAAGGCGTCACCGTTGCAGCTTTCGATAGACTCCCCTCTAAATCATGCCTTCAACTGAGTGGTTTCTCCGCCGCGTGAGCGACAAATGGCCTTCTTGGAGGCCACAGCATACTACGTCGCCTCTCACAATATTGCCGCGCAGCAGCTCAGTCGCCAACAAGTCCTCAACCTGTGACTGAATGGCGCGGCGCAGCGGCCGTGCCCCATAGTCCGGATCGAATCCCGCCTTGGCAATAAATTGCACCGTATCATCATCAAACTCAACCTCAATCCCCTTCGCTTCCAATCGTTCGCGCACCCCGTTGAGCATACGCGAAGCGATGTGTGCAACATCCGAAGGTGAAAGTCGCCCGAATATCACGATTTCATCAACGCGGTTGAGTAATTCTGGTTTGAATGTTTTCTTCAACTCAGCGAGCACATCATGGCGAATTCCGGCCTCTTCAGTCCCTGCCTCTCCCGTCATAAAGCCAAAAGAATGGCGTCCGATGAGATGGCGTGCGCCAAGGTTGGAGGTCATGATGACGATGGCGTTTTTGAAATTGCACACG
This sequence comes from Oscillospiraceae bacterium, assembly GCA_036655815.1. Taxonomy (GTDB): domain Bacteria; phylum Bacillota; class Clostridia; order Oscillospirales; family Ruminococcaceae; genus Yanshouia. Next base: position 2,584 of record JAVVPJ010000053.1, on the reverse strand, counting down.
CGTCCATGCGAATCTGTTAGTTGGCCGTCTTCTAAAAGCTGAAGCAGAACATGCAACACCTCGGGGTGTGCCTTTTCCACCTCATCGAACAGAACCACAGTATAGGGTTTGCGGCGAATGCGTTCGGTCAGCTGTCCCCCATCGTCATAACCAACATAACCCGGAGGAGAACCAATAAGGCGTGAAACAGCTTGCTTTTCCATATATTCCGACATATCAATCCGCAGCATGGCCCCCACCGAACCAAACAGCACTCGAGAGAGTGCGCGACATAGTTCGGTCTTTCCCACTCCGGTTGGCCCCAAAAACAGGAATGAGGATGGCCGGCTTGGGTCTTTGAGTCCGGCACGACCGCGACGCACAGCACGCGCCACAGCGTTCACAGCCTCATCCTGTCCAATGACCTGCTTGCCCAGTTCCCCCTCAAGTCTCAGCAAGCGCTCGCTCTCTTTGCCAGAAAGAGCCGTCACCTCAATGCCAGTGGTGCGAGAAATGATGCGTGCAATGTCCTCCGGCTCTACGCACAGTTCAGTAGCAGCTTCGGTAAGATGCTGGCGCTGACGCTCCAATAGAGGCGGCGTCTCGGTTGCAGTCTCCCAATGCCGGGAGACCGAATCCGGAACACACTGTGCCCCACGGGTCACGGAAAATGCCCGTGTCGGCGGGTTTTCAAGTGTCGGATCCGCTGCAATTGATTTGAGCTTGACGCATGATGCAGCCTCGTCAATGAGGTCGATTGCTTTATCCGGCAAAAAGCGATCACTGAGATACTGCACTGAGAGATGCACCGCCGCCCGTATGGCATCGTCTGGGATCAAGACGCGATGGTGAGTCTCGTAACGTTCCCGCAGTCCCTGCAAAATCCGAACAGCTTCGTCCTCAGTTGGCTCCTTGACCACAACACTTTGAAAGCGTCGCTCCAGTGCCGCATCCTTTTCAATATGACGTCGATATTCTTCAAAAGTAGTGGCGCCCACCACCTGCAATTCGCCGCGCGCAAGCGAAGGCTTTAGGATATTGGCCGCGTCAATTGCGCCCTCCGCAGCACCGATTCCCATCATATTGTGGATCTCATCAATGAACAGGATCACAGTACCAGCGCCTGTCACCTCGGTCATAATGCTCTTGATGCGCTCCTCAAAATCCCCTCGATACTTGGTACCGGCCAAGACAGCTGTCAGATCAAGCGATACCACTCTTTTGTCACGCAACGCTGCAGGAATGATTCCATCGGCTACCTTTTGAGCGAGTCCCTCCACCACAGCTGTCTTTCCGACCCCCGCCTCCCCGATCAGGCAGGGATTGTTTTTGGTACGGCGGCAAAGGATCTGAATGACCCGCTCGATTTCAATCTCCCGCCCGATCACAGGATCCAGTCGTCCTTCTCTGGCCATGGCAGTTAAATCGCGGGAGTACTTATCAAGTGTCTGCGTTCTCGCCTGCGTCCGCGGTGGACGAGCTTGTGACTTGCCCGTTGCGCCAAATCGTCTGGCTGTCTCACCTCCCATCAACTCTAGCAGCGCTCTGTAAATCGATTGCGGCTCGCAGCCAAGATCAGTCAGCAGAGCCACCGCGCAGCTATCCACCTCGCGCAACAGTGCCATCAATAGATGCTCAGTGCCAACCGTTTGACTCCCCAGTTCACGGGCCTCAATGACAGCTCCTTCCAAAATGCGGCGACAGCAGGGTGTCAAGTCGCTTGGGGACAGCACTGTCTTACTTCCCTTTCCCGCTCGCTGCACCAGTAAATTTGTCACCTCCTCTGAGGTCATGCCACGCGCCACCAACGCAGTGTAGGCGGCACCCCCTTCGACGGTCAAGAGTCCAAGCAAGAGATGCTCACTTCCGATATAGGTGTGCCCCAGTGCTGAGGACTGTGCAATGGCAAGGTTAATGGCATCGTTGGCCCTCTGTGTGAATCCGTTGAAACGAAACATATCTTTTCACCCCATAAGCGCGGTTAGGGAACCGCTAATTCCTGCCAATCAGGCGACTAACAGAACCGTATAAACGCCGTGGCGCCTAAGAGAACTCCACGGTTAGTGTATGCCGCTCTGAGCGACAGCAATCATGTGATGAAAATTATCTCGCTGCGGCGGCGCTGTAACATCCGTGTCACAGCTTACATACTATGTGGTGAAATCACTTTTAGGAGGGTTCATATGTTTGGTAATAATAATTTCGGTGGCGGCAGCTGTGGCTGTCTGTGGATTATCATCCTTCTCATCATTGTTTTCTGTTGCTGTGGCAGCGGCTGCGGCGGGAATAGTTGCGGTTGCAGCAATAGCTGCAACAACGGTAACTGCGGATGCGGCGGTAACTGCGGATGCGGCGGTGGATGCAGCTGCTGCTGAGGAATTTCTCACCTTTCTGAAAAGATGAAGCACAATCTCAGTGATTCTATTCTTGTTTTCATTCCAAGAATACACCATTCATAACAAAAAGCAAAGTGCTGTTACAGAGGCTAAATCTGCAACAGCACTTTGCATCCGTTTATGGGTGCGTTAGGTGGTTGCGCATTCAGAATTGCAGGTGACTTTTATGGGGAAATGGAAGAGATTTCACAAAGTGTGTGATATTCCGT
>JAVVPJ010000052.1:3141-6991 GCA_036655815.1 Oscillospiraceae bacterium | reverse complement strand
CCCAGCCAACCGCAATGTCAGCATATCATCCTCATTTTTGAGCATGGATCCCATCATAGAGGCAGCAGTCAACAAGCGTCCTATCGCAGCTGTTACAGTAGCGCTGGAGGAGTGAATTTGCTCGGCACGGCCTACCATGTCGGTAGAATCAATGGCAGTTGCTAGCACAGTGCCATCGTCGGTGATGGCACGTATTAAAGTACTCATAATGACGTCTCCTTTTTACAGACAAAAATCCATCGTTCAGCGTCGAGGTTGGGTGGCAACAACGTATCATCCCCATAGAGAGCAATGCGAGTCAAGCCGCATTTTGTGATGATCTCATCCACTTCAGCAAGCGGATATGCACGTTCTGAAAATTGTTCTCCAAAGCGATCGTAGCGAGTGTCTATCCCCTCTTTAAAAAAGTCGAGTGTAATATCGGTCAATAATCCCTTGGTGCGGTTTTGCCATACGCAAAGGGCTTTCTCTCTTTCGTAGACAAAGCAGTGATTAGCCAAGACCGCTTTATGCTTATGAGGGGTATTCATATCAAACACAAAAACCCCCCCAGGTTCAAGGAACAATGCAGTTCGGCCAATGGCCTTCTCGAGTGCATATCGGCTGGTGAGATGGTTGAGAGAATCAAGCGCCGAGACGCAAGCCGCTACAGTGCCAAACAGATCCAGCGTCTCCATTCGCTGATGCAAAAAAAGGATATGTTCTCCTGCACTGGCCGCCTTTTGTTGTGCCACAGACAGCATCTCAGGGGAAGCATCAACCCCGATCACTTCATAGCCCAACTGAGATAATGCGACTGAGAGGCTCCCAGTACCGCAAGCCAGATCCAGCAGGAGGCCGCGTCGCCCCAGATGCTGCAACAGCAACCCATCAAAATAGGCAGCTCGTTGGGCATAATTTACATTTTCGGTAAAGGCATCATAAAATTGTGCAAAGGCACTATAGGACTCCATCCTTTTCCAGCCTTTCAAATACGGTCTTATAGCCGTCACTGCCATAATTGAGCGAACGATTGACACGGCTGATGGTTGCTGTGGAGGCACCTGTGGTTTCCACAATATCGCTGTAAACGTGCTTTTTGCTGAGCATGGATGCGACCGCTAGCCGTTGCGTCAGGGCTTTGATCTCCTGCACGGTACACAGATCTTCAAAAAAAGCATAGCATTCTTCCAGTGTCTCCAAATGAAGAACAGATTGAAAGAGCAGCTCAACATTCATTTCTTTCAGCCGTGGATTCATACGCCCAACCTCCCATCCTGTTTCTGACCAACTTCAGATATTTCCATGTTATCACATTACAGTGTAAAAGCAATACCTCATTTTTAATTTATCCATTCCAACCGGCTTTACAAATCATTGTGTACCAGATCTTCCATACTTTCGCGGCGAATAATGAGATGAGCCTCCCCGTCTCGAATCATGACGCAGGCAGCGCGTGGCACCCGGTTGTAATTGGAGGCCATGGAGTAGTTATAAGCACCGGTGGCAAGCACAGCCAGTGTATCTCCTACATGAGGCGTTTGAATCGGGACCTCTTCTCCAATCAGATCTCCACTTTCACAGTTGCGCCCTGCAATGGTCACAACACTGCTTTTGACCTCTGAGGAACGATTGGCAATGAGGGCCTCATACTGTGAATGGTAAAGAATATAGCGTGGATTATCAGTCATCCCTCCGTCGATAGAAATATATGTACGCACGCCGGGAATCTCCGTGATCCCGCCAACGGTATAAAGCGTTATCCCGGCCGGCCCGACCACAGAACGGCCAGGCTCTATAACAATGAATGGATAAGGCACCTTGAGGGAATCACAAGTGGAATGCACAACCTTGGAAACACTTTCCATATAATCCATATAGGGTACCGGATCATGGTCAGAGGTATATTTAATGCCAAAACCGCCACCGAGATTGAGTTCCGTGAGTTGACATCCTGTTTCACGCCGTACCTCAGCCATAAAGCCAATCATCACTTGAGCTGCCAGAACAAATGGATCAATTTCGAAGATTTGAGAACCAATGTGGCAATGAATGCCCACCAGTGATAAGCCACGATGCGTCTGTGCATAACGCGCCGCATCAAGTGCCTCACCTGTCTCAAGTGCAAAGCCGAATTTGGAATCGATTTGCCCAGTGCGAATGAAATCATGCGTATGCGCGTCGATACCAGGCTTGATACGCAAAAGGATGGAAACCGTTTTGTGTTGTGATATCGCGATGGAAGACAGCGTTTCAAGCTCCGCTGTATTGTCAACTACGATGCGGCCAACGTCATGCTGCACAGCATAAACCAGTTCAGCCGGAGTTTTGTTATTCCCATGGTAGTAGATATTTTGAGAGGGAAATCCCACTGAAAGAGCCGTAAACAATTCCCCTTGTGATACGGTGTCTACAGCGCAGTCTTCCTCCTGCATGATGCGATACATCTCCTTGCAGGAAAACGCCTTCCCGGCGTAGGCAACCTGTCCATGCCCCTCATAAAACCGTTCAATGGAGTTCTTGTACTGACGCACTGCGTCACGGATCGAAAGCTCATCCATCACATAGAGCGGAGTGCCCCAGGTTCGCGCAAGTACCACAGAATCTGCTCCGCCAATGGATAGATGTCCTGCCTGATTGACTGAAAGACAATTTGATGCAAACATAGGCTGCTTGTCCTCTCCTGCTGGATTCCTACCTATTGCGGTAGGTCGTCCGGTTCTGAAAGCTCACCGACAATCTCACGCAATGCCTCTAAGCCCTCCCCTGTCTCGCTGGAAAAGGGAATGAGAGTGACGCCCTCGCAGGGCAACTCGTTGAGAATGTCCGCAAGACGAACAGCGCGTTGCGTTTTGTTAAGTTTGTCGCTCTTGGTCAGCACAACAACAAATGGCATTTCCTCTCTCATGAGAAAATCCATCGTTGAAAGATCGTCTACCGTAGGAGGGTGGCGCATGTCAATGAGTAGAAACACCAGCACTACATCGCGATCACCCGCAAAATATCCGCCAATCAACTCGCTATAGCGTCGATGCTCTCCTTTTGCCACCTTAGCATACCCATAACCAGGCAAATCGACCAAACGCACCTCTCCCGCACGATAAAAATTAATGGTGGCAGTTTTACCCGGTGTGGCACTGACACGTGCTAGGGATTTTCGATTCATCAGGCGGTTAATCAGCGATGATTTTCCAACATTGGATCGTCCCATAAAAACGAACTCAGGTCGATCGGAAGCAGAAAGCTGCTCCGACAGACCAAAGGAACGTTCAAAGGTTACGTCGTGAATATTCACAGACTTCACTCCTTCGGATTTTCAGCACCCCTAAAAGGGGGCAGCTTTCACCGCCCCCTGGCGTTTTAATCTGATCAGCAGGTGACCGGATGATGCTTCGCCTGCTCAGTCGGTGGAATCGTTACGGGAAACTTTTCTGCTGAGACACTTGGGTTAAGCGTAGGCACTGCAGTCAGTGCCATATCTAGGACACGATCCACATGCCGTACCGGTACAAAGTGAATGGCCGCGCGCACCACAGGGTCGATCTCGGCAAGATCCGGTTCGTTGTCAGCGGGAATCAGCACCGTTTGTACGCCAGCACGATAGGCCGCCATCGTCTTTTCACGAAGACCACCAATGGGAAGCACGCGTCCACGTAGCGTAATTTCTCCTGTCATTGCCACATCGTGGTGTACCGGAGTTTCTGACAGTGCCGAAACCAGCGCCGTACAAATAGCAATCCCAGCTGAGGGTCCATCCTTGGGGACGGCACCCTCTGGTACATGAATGTGAATATCGCGATCCTTGTAAAATGTTTGACTGATACCATAATGTGCTGTATGCCCACGAATGTAGCTAATAGCCGCATGCGCG
>JAVVPJ010000052.1:0-3131 GCA_036655815.1 Oscillospiraceae bacterium | reverse complement strand
CCTTCATGACATCACCCAGCGAACCTGTCAGCTCAATCTTGCCGCTTCCATCAAGTACCGCAACCTCAATCTGCATCATCTCGCCTCCCACCGACGTCCAAGCCAATCCGTTGACCACACCAATCTCGTCAGTTTTGAGCAATGCATCGGAAATATACTTTTTAGGACCAAGTAATGCCAGCAGACTCTCCGCTGTAACTGTGATTCTTTTGGTTTCCCCTGAAACAATGCGTCGGGCGCATTTACGAAACACCGACGCGCAAGCTCTCTCTAACTTGCGCACGCCCGCCTCACGCGTATAAAAGTCGATCAGTGCGTAGATCGCATCATCAGCCAGCCGCACCTGTCGACCATCAAGGCCATTACAGGCACGCTGCTTGGGAACCAGATGCTCCTTGGCAATGTGGAACTTCTCCTCGCGCGTATAGCTTGACAGCTCAATGACATCCATCCGATCATAGAGCGGACCGGGTATGGCGTCTGCATCGTTTGCGGTTGCAATGAACATGACCTCAGACAGGTCGAATGGCAGCTCAATAAAGTGATCACGGAATGCATGGTTCTGCTCCGCATCGAGCACCTCCAGCAGAGCCGACGATGGATCTCCCTTGAAATCCCCCCCAAGCTTATCCACCTCATCGAGCAACATCAGCGGGTTTCGTGTACCGACACGACGTATCGCATCAATAATGCGTCCGGGCATCGAGCCAATGTAGGTTTTACGATGGCCCCGGATGTCAGACTCATCACGCACACCCCCCAACGAAAGACGCACATATTCCCTGCCGGTAGCCTTTGCAATCGATTTGGCAATTGACGTCTTGCCAACGCCAGGCGGACCAACCAGACAGAGAATCTGTCCTTTGATGTTGGGGGCCATGGCTCTCACTGCAATCGTCTCAATGATGCGGTCCTTGACCTTTTTCATGCCATAGTGATCTCGTTCCAGCACACGTTCTGCCTCGCTCACATCGGACTTGATCTTGGTTGTCTTGTTCCACGGCAGCTCCAAACAAACATCAAGATATCCCCGAATCACTCCTGCTTCGTGAGAATTTGATGGCATTTTAGCCAGCCGATTAGCCTCCTTGGTTAATTTGTCTTTGCCCTCGTCAGACAAACCAGCCGCCTCAATTTTTTCGAGGTAGGCCGCAATCTCTGTCTCAGGGGATTCTTCATCTCCCAGTTCCTCGCTGATTGCTTTCATTTGCTCGCGCAGGTAATATTCGCGCTGATTTTGATCAATCTGCCCCTTAACGCGTTCATAGATGTCATGTTCCAACGATAAAATCCCATTTTCATTTTCGAGGATCTCGGCCAAGATCTCTAACCGATGCAGAATACTGGATTCGGCCAGCACCTCCTGCTTTTCCTCAACTGGCAATGGAATGTTTCCGGCAATGAACTCCGCAAGAACACCGGGTTCCTCAGCCATCATAATGCTCAACATCAGTTCTTTGGGCATCTTGGGGCTAAGGCTGGCATAAGTCTCAAAGAGGTTTTTAACCGTGCGCATGAGTGCATTCACAAGGTCATCGCTATCCCTTGGCATACGTCTCATAGGCAAAGGTCGCACCTCAGCGACAAAGAATGGATCCTCTTGCGTCACTGTAATCATCTTGGCTCGAAAAATTCCTTCAACCATCACACGCAACCCGGTCCCAGGAATCCGAATCACTTGTTTGATTTCAGCCACCACTCCAATGGCATAAAGGTCTTGCGGTGTTGGATCGTCATCAGAAGTTTTCTGCTGCGCCGTTAAAAAAATCCGGCGGCCGTTTGAGACGGCCTCATTGAGCGCGGCCACCGATTTTTCGCGGCCGATATCAAAATGAAGCACCATCTTTGGGAACAGCACAAGTCCTCTCAGTGCAATCAAAGGCATTGTCTGGTTTTGTTGTGCCACTGTTCGCTTTTCCCTCAAGTTGGACACCTCCCTATGTGTATGGTTGTCATTGTCATTGTGAAAAGCGGCATGTTCGTTTGCTGTCTTCCTCAATATGCATGCAATTTATTATACTAAAGATATCATGATTTGTGCAAGTCCAAATCCTGACCAAACTGTAAAATAATCCCCATCCTGAACCCCAAAAATGCGAAAGATTTTCGCCCACCCGCAAGGCGGCAGGGCGAAAACCTTTCTTACGATGTTCAGGAAATCGAGGTATTGCGTGACTGCGGTTTGACCCGCTTAGGAGCCGCTGGAGCCACAAGCTTTTGCGGCGTGCGGGACGGGTCGCGCAAGATGATCGGTTCGCTGGTCTTATCAACACTTCCACAAGTGATGACAATGCGCTCAATGGTGTAATCGGATGGAGCCTCAAACATCAACTGGCTCAAGGTATCTTCCAAAATACCGCGTAGTCCTCGCGCACCAGTTTTACGTTCAATGGAACGCTTTGCAATCTCCTCAAGCGCTTGCGGTTCAAATTCCAGCGTTACGCCATCGAGTTCAAACAGGCGTTGATACTGTTGAATCATTGAGTTCTTGGGTTCCGTCAGAATACGCACTAGAGCCGCTTCATCAAGTGCTTTGAGAGAGGTAACCACCGGCAAACGGCCAACCAACTCGGGGATCAGTCCAAAGCGCACCAAATCGTGTGGGATCAGTTCTTTGAGCAATCCCTCATTTTCCGACTTGGATCGCAAATTCGCACCGAACCCCATGGTGGTGGTCACAATACGCTTCTCGATAATTTTGTTGATTCCGTCGCGCCGCCACAAATGAACAGAATATTTGTGGTATCAATCTGGATAAATTCCTGTTGGGGATGCTTGCGTCCGCCCTGCGGTGGCACATTGGCCACGGTTCCCTCAAGAATTTTAAGGAGTGCCTGTTGTACACCCTCCCCTGACACGTCACGGGTGATGGAAGGATTTTCGCTCTTACGGGCGATCTTATCAAGTTCATCTATATAGATGATGCCATGCTGGGCTTTCTGTACGTCGTAGTTGGCCGCTTGAATGAGTCGAAGCAGGATGTTTTCGACATCCTCTCCCACATACCCCGCCTCTGTGAGTGTCGTGGCATCAGCAATCGCAAACGGTACGCCCAACATCTTAGCCAGTGTCTGTGCCAGAAGGGTCTTTCCGGTTCCTGTGGAGCCTAGTAACAGTATATTGCTCTTTTG
>JAVVPJ010000051.1:0-7032 GCA_036655815.1 Oscillospiraceae bacterium | reverse complement strand
ACCCATCACGAGCAAAGCCAGTGTAAAGCCAATCCCCATTCCGATGCCATCCAGCATGGAATCTAGCACGCTGTTTTTGTTGGCAAACATCTCAGCGCGCCCTAGAATAATGCAGTTAACCACGATCAATGGCAAAAAGATGCCCAGTGCCGAATACAGTGCTGGAAGATAGGCGTTGAGCAACAGCTGTACCACGGTGACAAATCCCGCAATCACAACAATATAGCATGGAATTCTCACCTTATCAGGGATGATATTCTTAAGCAGTGCGATCACCATGTTGGATCCAATCAAAACAAAGGTCGCAGCGATACCCATGCCCACAGCATTAGAAGCCGAGGTGGAAACCGCCATAAACGGACATGTGCCAAGGACCAGCACCAGCACCGGGTTTTCGCGAAAGATGCCAGCGGTCAGAATCTTCATGCGATTGCTCATTTATTATGCCCCCTTTACTGTGGCGAGGTTGGATAAGGCTGACAACACAGCTTTTTTAACAGCCATTGAGGATACTGTGGCATTGCTGATGGTATCAATGCTTTCTACCGTGCTCTTGCCAACAAACTGCTTGGTGAAGTCGACTTCTGCAACCTTAGAACCGATCCCAGATGTCTCCTGCATCCTGTCGATTACGACGCCTAGGATGATGTCATTGGGGTCAAATAGAACTGCGACGACCATATCTCCACCGTAGCCTTTTTCGGTCGCATACACAACGGTTCCTTTCCCATCACAGTGAATGCCTTTGATTCCATTCACCTCAACAGGGGTAAACGATGCCGCCGCCGGATAGTAGTTCTTAAGCTTTTTCTCATCCAGACCGATCGGATTCTCTACAACGCCACCACCCGCGATGGCGTAAACATCGAATGCTTTTTTCACCATACCAATAAAGCAGTTGGAGGAGATGGTTGCGCCGCCGATGGTGGACACACCCTCAAGGTCTGTCCCCTTCCCCTTGAATGGGTCTTGAAACTTAGGTAGCGTGGTCTTGGAACCCAGTCCCTGAGTCTCAGCGTGAGCAAGCGTCTTGGTTCCGGAAATTGTGCCGTCAGCATTCAAACCGACCATGATCTTCATTTCGCCACCGTAGCCGTTCGCGCAAAGCTGCACCACGATGCCCACACCATTTTCGGCCTCATACACTTCCAAAACGCCCTCTGGTAAACCAGATAGATGCAATTCCTGAAACCCGGTGGCCTTAGGCAGCACCTCAGTACGGGCATTTTCAGCGGCCTGACGCTCTGCCTCGGCGATGATTGGGCGAGTGATAAAATCAGTGCCCGCCAACAGGCCAGAAACAACGAGGCAGATCACTGTGAGTACGACGATCGGAATTACAAATTCCTTTTTGACATTACTCTTCATGCTTTGCCACCTCCAAACGCCTTATTCCCGGTCAGACGGGAAATATGAGGTTCAAGGATGTTCATTAGCAGGATGGAGAAGGAAACTCCCTCGGGATAACTGCCATATAGGCGGATGAGCACGGTCAGCAGACCACAGCCGACACCAAACACCAGCTTTCAAGCAGCAAGCCGCCCGATAGTACCTGTTCGATCGGGTGTGAGCCAGTCAGTGCAGTGATCACCGCAACCGTGCCAACAAAGGCAACTGGGATATGCCAAGTAATGATCTTGCGACCCAGAAGATAAACAAAGCCAATCAGCAGGGCAAGCGAACATGTCTCACCCAGTGAGCCACCAGTTTTTCCTAGGAACAGGTCCATCACAGAAGGAAAATTCTCCATTGTATTCGCTTTGAGCATCGCCAGCGGCGTCGCGCCGGCAACGTAGTCCGGCCCGGACAACGGCATTGTCCAACGGGTCATGGGGCCTGCAAAAGAAATCAGCAACACAATTCTTGCGGTGATAGCGGGATTGGCAAAGTTCTGGCCAATCCCTCCAAAAAGTTGTTTGACAAAGGCCACCGCCACCACACTGCCAAATGCCGACATCCACAGCGGCAATGAAACCGGCAGATTGAATGCCAGCAGAACACCAGTCACGGCAGCCGACAGATCCCCAATGGTAGAGGGCTTGTGACAAAGCTTTTCAAACAGCCATTCTGAAGCAACCGCCGCAAAAACGCACACCGCAGTTTGCACAAGTGTGCGTGCGCCAAACAGCACCGTCGCGGCGACCAGAGCGGGAAAAAGTGCAATCAAAACATCGCGCATGATCCCCTGCGTGGTTGCACCATCGTGTATATGGGGAGAACATGACACAATCATTCCTTTTGTCTCACTCATTTCGCTACCACCTTCTTCTCTTTCAGAAACTGCTTCGCAAGTTTATTGGACTGAACCAACTCCCGTTTAGCTGGACAGACATAGGAGCAACAGCCGCATTCCATGCAGGTGTTGATGTGCAAACGTTCCAATTCTTTGGCATCGCGCAAACGATATGCGCGCTCCAAGCCTGATGGCATTAACTTGAGCGGACAGGCATTGACGCAACGACCGCAACGGATGCAATCTGTGGTTACGGCTGGGGCGGCATCCTCTCCATCCAATGCTAGAATTGCATTATTATTTTTGAGCAATGGAGCGTCTCCATTGGGCACTGCAATCCCCATCATCGGACCACCCATTAGAATTTTTTTCGGTTCACATTTGGACCCGCAAAATTCAAGAATCTTGGAAATTGGTGTACCGATGGGCGCAATAATATTTTGAGGCTGGGCAACGGCTGAACCATCCACTGTCAGGCACTTTTCCACCAATGGCATACCAGTCTCCATATATTTTGCAAGAAAGGCCACGGACGTGACATTGATGACGATGACACCAACATCCATGGGCAGTTGACCTTCTGGCACAATCTTGCCGGTAGTATGATAGATGAGAACCTTTTCACCACCCTGTGGGTATAGGGACGGCAGGCTCATGACCGTGATTCCTTCCTTCCCCTTCACCATCTCGGTCAAGAGTGCAATAGCCTGAGGCTTGTTATCCTCAATTCCGATGATCACTTTTGTGATACCGAGATATTTCTGTACCAGTTCGATGCCTTTGAGCACATATTGTCCCTCGTCGATCATGGTACGCAGGTCAGATGTAATATAAGGCTCGCATTCGGCGGCATTGACAATGAGTGCTTCAATAGTCGATGGATCTTTTGGACTCAGTTTGACCGAGGCGGGAAACCCAGCACCTCCCAAACCTACCAGTCCGCTGGCACGAACGGCATTTTGAAAGGATTTCAGATCAGTCAAGTCGGGTGGTCGCACTGTTTCACTTACGTTTTGCTCGCCATCCGATGCAATTACAATTGCCTTTGACACAACTCCGTTCGACAGCAGAATATCATCGAGCGCTGTTATCTTGCCTGAAACGCTTGCATGAATGGGTGCCGATACAAAGCCGGATGCTTCGCCGATCACCTGACCGACCTTGACCAGATCACCAATCTTGACGGCTGGCACACAAGGCGCCCCGATGTGTTGCGACATCGGAATCACTACCCGTTCGGGTGTTGGTATCCGATGAGGCGCACTTTGGGTGGTGTTCTTGTGGTGATCCACATGAACGCCACGCAGTCTGTTCATCGCCACTTCTGTTTTCCCCCAATGCAATTATTTGAGTGCCCTGTCCATCCTTTGCAGATAGGGCATTACCAGCTTTAAAAGCAAGCCTGTTGCCAAGCCCATTGCGACACCGGCGAGAAGCATCACCGGAAGATAATAGAGCACATAAAGTGAACCTAATAGTGGCACTGCCAAAAGCAATTGTCCAACATTGTGCCCAATTGCCCCCGCCATGCTGACAAACCTATCTGAGAGAGAGGGCACTGTGTGCCGAAGCAACATCATGACACACAGTGATAAAACTCCACCCGCAAGGCTTAACAAAGCGCCTATCGGGCCACGCAGTAATAACACAAAACACGACTTGAGTATAGCAATAGAAAATGCATCTCTGCCTCCAGAAAACAGCAAGCTGTACATGGTGATCACGTTGGAAAGCCCCAGCTTGACGCCCAGCGGAAAAAAAGGCAGTGCCGGCATAGATGCCTCCACAAAAGAAAGAGCCAGTGCTAGCGCCAGCAACATCCCCAACCGGGCAACGCGGCGCGCAGGATGACCACGTTTGTTGGATGCCATGTGTGTTTCCCCCTTTGCTTGTAGGCTTGTTGGGAACAGAGCATGTGATTCATTGCACAACAGACGAGAAAGCATCCAAGACTATGGTTGCATAGAGCGGCACCATGAAAACGCTGGATCAGAATAGTCAATGGACAACTGTTCCCATAGTGCTGGAGAGGCATAAACCTCCATCTGTTTTGTAACAGCTAGCACCATGCAGTCATCTCGCAGGAGGTAATTGTTCAAGCGATCGCGACCTTCCAAAAAAATTGTAGTGGAAAGACAATCAGCCAATGTACCATCGGCCGAGATCACTGTCACAGAGATCAGTCCCCGATCGGATGGATAGCCAGTAAAAGGATCCAACACATGGTGATAACGTACACCATTTTCCTCAAAATAGCGTTCGTAATCTCCCGTAGTCGCCATCGTCATCCCTTCGAGCGTCACCGAAGCAATGCTGTCATTTGGGGTGCCGCGAGGATTCCGAATGCCAATTCGCCAATCGCTTCCATCAAATTTTTTGCCTACCACCATCATATTGCCACCCAATGACAGGTAGCCCTGAACGCCGTGCTTCTCTGCAATGGGTCGCATAGCGCCGGCCGCCATACCTTTGGCGATGCCGCCCAGATCGACGCTCATGCCTTTGCGGCGGAGCATGACGGTCTGCGCGGCGTCATCAAAGATCAGATCCCGATAATCCACCAAAGCTTTCGCTGCATCAATCTCTGCTTTCGTCGGAATTCGGGAGTGCTCCCCCGTAATGTTCCAGCAAAGGGTCAGTGGCGCAATGGTAATATCAAAAATTCCACCGGAATCACTACCAAGGCTCGCCGCACGGCGCAGTAAGCCATAGGTAGTCCCCGACAGCGAAACCGGCTTCAAGCCGGCCGCGTCGTTGAGCTGGGAGATCTCGCCGGTTGGGTTATACAGTGAGAAGTTTGCCTCCAACGCCTTGAGCGCGCCAAGAATCTCATCATAGGCCGCTTGCGATTCTTCGCCCTGCCAAAGTTGTTCGACAAAGGTGTTCATCACAAACTCGACGCCCTTTGTCTGTGGTATCGTTTGTGCGGTACAGCCGCTCAACAACAACAAAATTGTCAGAAAAGCGGCAGCTGCTTTAGACCCACCTGGCATGGTACGGCGTCCCTCCCCCGCACATGTAGAATTTTCCCATTTTCCGCAGTAAAAACGGACTGTGTGGCCCGCTTATATTATGGTGATTACTCATGCAGTAGACTCAATGGTGCAGTAGTGTGCTGCTTATGCCTTGTGATCAGTTCTTTTGAAATCTGGGTGTCCGTTGGCATAATGGCGGCGAGCCGCCTTTTCTGTGTTAACAGCGCGAGTTGCCCTCTTGTCAGACGGCTGAGAAGGCATAAATCTGCCACGCGTTGTACGCGGTGCGGAGTCTGATTCCTCAAACACTGTCATAGGATACGGATTGTCCTTCACAATCGGAATGGCACGATGGGTCAGTTTTTCAATATCTTTGAGATAGGTCAATTCAGAGCAATCACAGAAAGCAACTGCTTTGCCTGAGAGGCCTGCTCGCCCTGTGCGGCCAATGCGATGCACATAGGTTTCCGGAACATTAGGCAGCTCATAGTTTACAACGTGAGACAGCTCCTCAATGTCGATGCCGCGCGCCGCAATATCAGTGGCTACCAAGACGCGGCATTTTCCACATTTAAAGTTAGAAAGCGCTGTTTGACGTGCACCCTGAGACTTATCACCATGAATCGCTTGTGCCTCAACACCAGCTCGGACAAGCTCTCTCGCCACACGATCCGCGCCATGCTTGGTGCGGGTAAAGACCAACGCCGAAACAACAGAAGCATCTTCAAGCAACCACACAAGAAGCTTTCGTTTGGCCATCTTGTCTGTCATATAGACTGATTGCTCAATCAGTTCTGCCGTGGTTGCGGGAGGCGCTACTGCCATTTTGACCGGTTCATGCAGGATAGAATTGGCCAGCTGCTCGATTTCATCCGGCATGGTGGCTGAAAACAGCATGGTTTGACGCTTGGGTGGAAGCAGTGTGATGATACGCCTCACGTCGTGGATGAAGCCCATATCAAGCATACGGTCAGCCTCATCAAGCACAAAAGTTTCGACCTCAGACAGAGAAATATATCCCTGACCGATGAGGTCGTTGAGACGTCCCGGTGTTGCGACTAGAATATCGACGCCTCTTCTGAGCGCTTCGGTCTGTGGCTGCTGTGATACTCCGCCGAACACGACGCAACATACCGGCGTCAGGTAACGGCCGTAAGCACGAAAACTCTCATAAATTTGCAGTGCCAACTCCCGTGTGGGTGTCAGGATCAGAGCACGGATAGGGCGCTTCCCGCGAATCACACGTTCTGCTTGTGAGATGTTTTGCAGGATTGGCAGTGCAAAAGCAGCGGTCTTACCAGTGCCAGTCTGTGCACAGCCCAACAAATCCCGTTTTTCCAGTGCAGGTCCGATGGCCTGTTCCTGAATGGGGGTGGGAGCCTCATAGCCCGCGTCTGTCAGAGCGCGCAGGATGGGTCGGCTTAGGTTCAATTGTTCAAATGTCATGCGATACTTGGTTCCTCTCGGCCGGCAATTGGATCGTTCTCCACAATGTCTGGCCAGCTTTCTTTCCTATAGTATTGGTAGATTTCTAATGAGTTAGTATAACACAATGAAGATGCAAGAGACAACCTTTTTTATGAATTTTATACGTGAAAGCTGCGCCCTGCTTTTTCAATCCCGATAAAATGACATCCGATTCGACAGCCTAGAGCAAATTAAGTCAGTCGAATGATGATGATGGGAAAATGAGTCGGGCATGGTAATTATGGCTCAATGACGGCGCGATGTGTGTGATCATTCAAATAATTGTAAATTGTATATCTTGAAATGTCATAATACTGTGCGATGACCCCTCCGGCATTTTTGATACGAAAGGCACCT
>JAVVPJ010000050.1:0-7109 GCA_036655815.1 Oscillospiraceae bacterium | reverse complement strand
AAATCTTCCGCCCGTAAAGTCAATGATGTCATCAATGACAGTATAAAAAACGCTTTCGTCTCCTGAAAATTCAGGAGACGAAAGCGTAAACTTTCGCGGTACCACTCCAATTGGTATGAAAAGATCATACCCAGCTCATCAGCATCTGTCAATGCCTTCCTTTGATAACGGGAGGATCCCCGTTCAAGCCTAAGAGGCATCCTCTTTCAGCCGACTGCTCCAGGGTGAGTACTAACGTGTCTCCCGCGCCGCCTCACACCAACCGGCGGTTCTCTGGAACGGAATAGACCGTTATGAATCCCTATCAACGCATTTGATTGTTATGCGCGGTCGCGATGTTGCCAACCGTATAAGTCCTTATAACACACTTTAATAGACTTGTAAAGTCATCTTTCAATTTTTTGTACGAAACGCCAATAAATTCTTGGATAAAAACACAGTTTACAGACATTTATGACGGATAAACCAACTCGCCGATCTGGTTGAAGCTTTTGATGTCATAGGCGACCAATCGCCCCGGAGCACTGGTGTAGAAGGTGTCTCCAATATAAAAACCGCGCTGAATGATGTCGTTGACATCGGTGCGCATAATTCCACCATTCATGCCGGAATTGTCAAGCTTGCCTAACAGTGAAAATCCATTTTCCTCAATGGAGAGCACCAGATAGCCGGAAAAAGCCACATCAACGACGCCGCTCCAGATGTCTCCTGCCTCGCCGCCCTTGCGCATGTAGAGGGTGGCAGGAAAGCCGATGTACCGGCGCTCGGGATCGTACATCACAGCGTGATGGTTCTGCAATGCCTCACTGTTACTTCCGCGGTTCCCCAGCAACAGACTGGACTTTTCAATCGGATCTGTCGGGTCGGAGACATCAAATAGAGAGAGCTTGAGACCATCCTGCAAGGTGGTCCCTTGCGGGTCGGTTATCATATTCATGCCTAGACCAACCAACGTGTTTTTGTCCACCGGATGCAAATATTCAGGAAATTCAGGGATCTTCACTTGCCCTTTCACCGTTGGATTCGTTGGATCTGAAAGATCGATGATAAACAGAGGATTCGTCTGCCGAAAGGTCATCACATACCCCACATCATCTCGAAAACGTGCCGAATAGATACGCTTTCCCGGAGCGAGATTTTCAACTTTGCCCAGTATTTGCATCGTTTCGTTTAGTACATAGACGCCGTTGGTTGCCTCGCCCTTGTCATTGCGAGAGGTGGTGGCGACGCGCAGATTGCCATTGTATTCGTCCAGTGAGAACTGGCTGTCGATCAAACCCGGCACACTGCCACTGGCAATATATTGCAAGTCAGCGTCGCCTACAACAAATCGTGTGATACACGTCTCTTGACCGCGCTGCTGTTCCGGATAGATGCTGGCGGTCAAAAAAAGACTATCGGCGCTCATCATGATATTCTCCACCAGACCCAACACAGCTCGTGTAGTGGCTGTTTGCGACGCTGCTTTTATGGATGAAACGACAGCATAACTGGTGTTTTGCATATAAGCGGGGAGAAAAATGTCAGTGGGTGCAAGTAATCGAGGGGTGCCTTGCTCCTCCACCATCGGCAGCGCTTGCCAAGCAGGGGTGCTGGGGCCAACCATGCCGCAGGCGAGGCTCTTATTGGTCACAAGGTAGAGCACACCGTTTTCCATGCGGGATGAGACATAGACACCATCCTGAGAAAAACGATAGGTTTCGAGGGGCATTTGATGGTTGGAGATGTCATAGACCACCGCTACGGTCATGGGGCGTGAGGCCGTGTCGCCGACGTCATAAGAATCGGGGAGGCTGACCTGCGACTGGAAATTCTGATCCTCGGACGAACCTCTCATCAGGCTGGATATCGGCTGCAACAGCGCTTGCGGGAGGTCCGGAGACGTTGTGACGCTCTGCACAACCGTGAGAAAATTGTCGAAGAGATACAACTCAGCACTGGTGGTATATTCGTCCAGTTCAATTGTAGAAAGCAGTTTGAGGTTAGTGGCACCTACAATGGCAATCTGTGCACCGCTCGTTTGGTTGTTGAAGCGATACTGGTAGATGTAGCTTCCGTCCGTCTTGATTATATCGCCTTCATCCACGCCGACCACCTGTGGATTGGTCTGATAGATGTTATTTTCTGCATATTGAGCCATATCCCGAAAATCTTCGACCGGCGTTTCCCCATATCCGGCGGTGGAGGGATTGGCGTTGCTACCGCTCGTTGTAGGATTAGGTGTTCCGTGATAGACGGGGGAAGATTTGGAACTTAGATCGGTCAGAATATCATAGATTTGGTCGTAGCTGGAAGCCATGGGCTGTTCGACGGCCGCCACAGCATTGTGGAGATTCGGCTTGGAGGACCGTTCTACATCATTGGCGACAAGCCCGGAATTTGCTTGAGCAGGGGAGGAAGACGCAATAGCGGCCGGCGCAGCCATTGTGCCCAATTCAGAGGCCGGTTGCGTCGGAGATACAATCTGTACAGCCCTGTAAAATCCGAAAAACATCAGGGCCGTACAGGCAGCACAGGCAAAGAACTGAAGATAGTGTTTTTTCCAAGTGCCCGGTTTAGACTCTGGTTGGTTTTCTTCATCAAGTAATTCCAGCAGTTGTTCAGAGCGAAGTGAATCGGGCAACTGAATCTTTCCTAGAAGGCGGTTGCCCCGCAGCGACTCAGGCAATTCAACGTTGTTCGCATCAGCCAGCAGCTGCTCACGGATAAACCGAAGATCCTGGTCGAAGTTGTCCTTGCGGGTTTCTTTCATGACATGGATCCTCCTTTCTGCCTATGCTAATACTTTTCGCAATTTTCTCAGTGTGCGGTGCAATTTGCTGCTGACTGTGCCATGTGGCAAATCAAGCATTTCAGCGACCTCCCTTGTGGTATAGCCCTGTACCGTAGCTAACACCACAATCTGGCGCTCCTGCTCGGTCAGCGTAGACAGTGCATCATGCACCGAGACATGCTCAAAGCTGGACACACCCGTATCGGGTGCGGGCAGATCGACCATCTCGTCGATATCCACATTCTTTCTCTCTTTTATGTAGCCACCGATGCGCCGTTTACAACGCACCGAGAGAATGGTCATCATCCAACGTTTAAAGCTGCTTTCGTCACGTAGATTGCGAATCCCCTTGTAGGCCTCTACAAAGGTTTCGCTAACAGCATCCTCGGCGTCTTGCGCGTTACCAAGCATATAGAGCGCAACCTTATAAAGCTCCGGCGCAATCATATCATAGACTTTTGCGAAGCTGTCAGGATCTCCCTCTTTTGCAGAGTGTACAATATCAACGTCAATCACGGAAGATCGTTCACCACCATTCTGAGCGGTTCGTTTATTAAGTGCGCGTACCGCCTATATTTTGTTGCAAGGGTATGGCAAAAATGTGCTTGACACTCATCCATTGTACCTGTCACAGTCTTCTACGTCAACTACGGGAGAAAAAAATTCGAAGAGTGGTCAGTGCCATGATGCGCAGATCGCCCAAAAGCGAAAACTCGCAGAGATAGTCAAGGTTGAGGGAAGCCTTGCGCGGCATCAGCAAGTCGATGTAAATGCGTTCGCTTTCCGTGCCATCGAGCAAATCGGCCTCGTTTGCAAAAAGCAGGGTGGCTGGAGAAGTAATCCCTGCCGGAATCAGTAGCGTTGCGAGCATGGCCTCATCATAGCGTGCCACAAAATAGGGGACTTCGGGCCGAGGCCCCACAAAACTCAGCTCTCCCCGCAGAACATTGAACAGTTGTGGAAGCTCATCCAGATGCGAGGAACGTAGAAATTTCCCAATCCGTGTAACACGAGGGTCGTTGCGTGTAGTCACAGATCCTCCGCTTGGGCAATCCATTGACATGGTGCGAAACTTGTAGATGACAAATTCTTTGTTATAACGCATACGTCGCGTCTGGCAAAACAGGGCGCCGCCGGGGCTGTCGGAACGCACTACCATAGAGATGATCAGCATCAATGGCAGTGTCAGAATCAGAAGCAGCAGCGCCAATAAAAAATCCAACACACGCTTGACAAAAAACTCAGCCTGCTTCGGAATCAAAAGATCATAATATCCGCGTACTACCTCATTTTGCATCTCGCAGGGCAGATTCGCAAATTTGCGTAGCAACACGTGAAATCTCCCTTCTGCTCATGATGGGATAGAGTACGCCTTGCCCGTTCCCCAACTGTACCAACAGCTGTGGAGGATGGTGTACCATGCACTGATAAAAGGCGTAAATGCAGAACAAAACTCCTTTCTTTTGCGTACCGGTAGAGCTGTCGTGACGGTCATATTGGTGCATGGCTTAATTCCTCCAATAGAATTTTAAATTGGGCGGCCAACAAGGGATAGCTGTGGCGGCGGAGCACATATCGGCGTCCGCACATCCCCATAGCATCTCGATCGGAAAGCGAAAGCGCACGGAGCGATTGCAGTGCGGCGCACATTGCTTCAATGTCACCGGGTGGCACTGTGATGCCGCATCCGGAACTGGAGATTGGGGTGTCATCACAGTGTACGGCCAACAAAACGGGACGTGCAGCCAGCATATAATCGAACAGTTTATTCATGGCCAGTCCATAGCGGTAAATCGTGAGGTCGCGTGTTCCAGGCCATAATACATCGGCCTGCGACAGCAGGGTGGCAAGGGCACCTGGAGTGACGCTGTCAAGCAGGCAGAGATTGTGATTTTCATGCGCCAGCGGGGTAAGATATGCTTTTTCCGGGCCATCTCCTACCGCAGCAAAGGCGATGTGCGGCATGCGATGAGCCAGCGCAATAAAATCAGCGACGGCGTTTGCAGCCGAAAATCCACCTGCGTAGAGCACCAAAAATCCAAAACGCTGCCGCATGAGCCGTAGCGTTTCGCAATGTGACTGTGGTGGTGGGGTGGGTGCACATCCGAATGAGCCATTTGGAATGTGCAGATAGCGTCGTGGCGTAATATGTTGCTCCGCAAGAAAACGATCGGCGCAGGGCAACACAGACACTACCGCGTCCGCTTTGGAAAAGGCGTGGCGTTCCGATTTGTCAATGAGACGCATCAGCGGATGAAAAGGGGAAAAGTGATACAGCTCGATGGGGGACAGGGGCCAGAGATCATGCAGTTCAAAGACAACGGTTGCTTTGGCAAATGCTGCGATGCGCCGGGCAGGGCCAAAGTCAAATGGATGGGTAGAAGAAGCAACAACAACATTTGGAGCGTATCTGTTTGCAAGCGTACGAGCCGCCTGATTCAGCTGCCTGATGAAGACAATCACATTGATGGCGCGCCGAATGTCATTTCGTTGATAGACTGGGGTTGGCAGTACACAGAACCTTACACCCTCCTCCGTCCAGGTGCTGATCCCGCACGTCACATCCGGATTTTTGCGTCGCAGATGAGAAAAGCTTCCCAACACCAGCGTCACATCGTCTCCACCCTTCGCCCATTCTCGTGCCATCGCAAAGGGACGAATCTCCATACCCATGACGGAAGAACCGGCATATTGGTCAATGAGCATGATGTTGATGACTGCATTCCTCCAATCGATTGTAGAGCGTCAGCAAGCGCTCGGCATCGTCAGCAAACCCAAAGCGCACAAAGCAAGCCTCACGCTGACGCATGGCAGAGGCCCACATCGATGGGTCAAGAAGTATCTGCTTGATGGCGGCAGATGCAGCGGAAACATCGCCAGGAGGTACAAAATGCACAGCGGCATCTCCCACCAAATCTCGCCAGATGGGATAATCCCATGCAATGACTGGCAGCCCCGCACAAAGGTATTCAAACAGCTTTACCGGCTCGCTGCTGCGATAGGATGGGGTATCACCCAATAGTAACAATCCAGCCTGAGATTGGGCATAGAACAGTGCGAGCTTATCCCGATTCAGACAGCCTTTGTAACACACAGCATCCGATTCTGGCATTGCAAACAATTTCCGATACAGAGCTTCACTCTCGAATTCTCCGGCTAACAACAGCGTTGCTCCGATCGACGCACAGGCGCGCGTCATTTCAAAGATGCCACGCCGCTCGGTGATTGCTCCCGCATAACAGACTGTCATGGGTTGAGGAGATTCATTCTGAGACGCACACCAGAACCTTGCACAGTCCGATCCAGTTACACGGTTTCGCACCAGAACAGAGTTAGGAAGTGTAGCAGCAATGGATTTGGTGGCTGCTATGATGCCGTTGGTCATCCGCGCTTTTCGATCAAGCAACCAGCATGCATATTTTGAGGCCGCAGGTCGCAGCGGAGTGAAAATCCAATTTTTGGTTGAAATCGAGCGGGGAAGATCCTCATGGGCATCATAGACCACCATCACATCGGCGCGCTGTAATCGAAGAATCAGAGTCAGCAGCTCGGGATCGTGCAGGTGACAGACCTGCACAGATCGTTCCCGAAGTAATGACATGATCACATTACCCTCCCGCCAAAGCCGTTGTGTTCGTCCGGGAGGCAGCAATAATTTGCAAAATAAAATTCCGGATTCTCCCACACCCTCATATCGCGGATTCCAAATCTCCACATGGTGTCCAGCATGAGCGAGCGTCAGTGCCTCCTTGTGATAGATGCGTACATCATCATGTGGGTGTAGGGCTGTCACCATGGCAATTCTCATGGATATCCTCCCCGTCAGATGCGCCCGACTCAACTGCCAGAAGCGCTGTAAAGATGTAATCGTACCGGTCATACAAAAGCCCAAATCGGTTGGAAATCATACTGTTCATCAGGCACAGCCCAAGAATAAGCGCAATGGGAAGTCCTGTGTATGGGCGCAGACGGATCAGGCGCACCGTGAGCAGAAATGTCACGAGCAGAAATGTCAGATCGGCTACAAGGCGCACAATACCGCCATCTAGTAAATCTGTCAGGAATAGATTGTGAGGGGAAAGCTTTCCCAGCCGTAGCGCAGGGTCAGAGTAGATACTGTCTAGAGGCTCTTGCAATGCATCATAGAATATAATGGAATGGCCGGCGCCTCGACCAAACAACCACTCGATCGCATTGTAATCTGCCAATTCAAGACAAGCCAATTGCCACAAAACTCTTCTGCTAAATAACATGGTACCGGTGGCAATGGTTTCATAACGATCACTTACTGTGGTTTCACCGGCAGAATGCGATTGCTGCGGAACGACACGATTGG
>JAVVPJ010000049.1:0-7204 GCA_036655815.1 Oscillospiraceae bacterium | reverse complement strand
GTTTCCCTTGCTTTCGTGCCATGTTTCGCCTCCGTCAGACCAGCTTGAAAAAATAAAGCACCAACCCGTACAAAACGCTTGCCCCAACGCCATAAACAAGGACCGGGCCGGCGATGGTGAACATTTTGGCCGCAACGCCCATGACAAATCCCTCGGACTTAAACTCAAGCGCCGGCGCGGCAATGGCATTGGCAAATCCGGTGATCGGCACCAGCGTACCCGCGCCGGCATGCTTGGCAATGTCATCAAAGACGTTAAGACCTGTCAGCAGCGCCGAAAGAGACACCAGCGTACAGGAGGCGGCCACAGGGCAGAGGGCTGTCTTCATGCCCAGTGCGGCATACCCGTTGATGAGCATCTGGCCCAGCACACAGATCAGGCCGCCCACCAAAAATGCCATCGGAATGGTTTTGTAGCTTTTGCTCGCAGGGGAGAGCTTTTTGATCAGACCATCATATTCCTGCTGGGACATCTGAGGCTGGCGCAATGTCGGTTCCTCCTATCGATCGCTTCTTCTGTAGCAGACAGCAACAGTATGCACTGTCTGCCGCGAAAGAAGTCAAGGAAAATATTGGTTGACGAGGCAAACCCGATCTGCTCAATCAACGCAAAAAAGGCCGGACGCCCTCGCCCGGCCCAAGCCATACATGTTGTTCTTTACTTTGCCATAAAAAACACAGCGGTCGCCGTGGCATACACCGTGTCAGAGCCTGCCTTGGTGACTTCCCCCGTTAAATTCGATACTGTTTTCCCAATGCTTGCCGCATGTACCTTGACACGCAAATGTGCACCCGGTCCGATGGGCCGGATAAAGCTGACCGCCAATTGGATGGTGGGCGTCCATGTTTTATCGGACAGCACGATGGCCAGACTGCCGAATGTCATGTCAAAAGCGGTGCAAATCATTCCACCATGCATGGTGTCAAACGGATTCATCATCCACCATTCCACGTCGAAGCCTAGTGTGAGTGTTTTCTCCTCTGCTGAGCAGTCGATGAACTGTAAATCCATGAGCTGATTGATGCGCGCATTCGGATAGGTGTAGACTTTGCGGCGCAGCTCACGAAACCGTTCTTCCATCTTTACAGTTTCTGGTGATTTCATGGGATCACTCCTTTGTTTGTTTTTTACTGTATCCCTCCTGCGGCATTTTGTCAACACCCTTTTGCAATGACGCAAGGGGGCTTGACCATGGTGGAGACGAGTGCTAGAATGCTACAGGAAATAGATGCTTGCACACGCAGAAGGGAGGATACAATCCATGGCCAGCGCCGACGCTAATGTCAAGGTGATCGAGCGGACGCTCACAATGCTCAGTTGCTTCACCAAGGAGCGGTTGAGCCTTTCCTTGATGGATATTGCGAGGGAGATCGAGCTTCCGCCCAGCACAGCCTCCCGCATTTTGGCGACCTTGGAAACCCACGGCTTTCTTTATCGCGATGAAAACACTCAGCGCTATTACCTCGGCTCTTCGATCGCGCGGCTGGGGAATCTATGCTATACCCACATTGATTTCCGTCGCATTTCGATTCCCTACATGATTGAATTGCGCGAGATCTTCAATGAAAGCGTAGGGCTTTATATCGCCAGCAAAGGATATCGCATTTGCATTGAGCGCTTTGAAAGTACTCATCCGCTCAAGCGCATCCTGAGCATCGGTGATCGTCTGCCTCTGACACGTGGTGCTTCGGGACGCCTGCTGCTGGCCTATCAAGCACAGGCTGTCATAGATGAGCTGTTGCGGCAGGATCCTTACACCACTGCGGCACGGTTGGATGAAATCCGCGAACTGGGCTATTCCATGAGCCGCTCTGAGCGGGAGGAGGGTGTGGTGTCGGTGGCCGCGCCCATCTTTGACTCACGACACAAGGCGGTGGCAGCACTCAATATTTCGGGCCCCTCCGTACGGATTGATGACCGGCGCATGAAAGAAATGGCACTCAAGGTGCAGGAATACGCACTGCGGATTTCGCAAGAAATGGGATATTGATCATCGCGTTTCAAGGCAGTCCGATGGGCTATGCAGGCCGCGCTCTAGGGACTGGACCATGATGCTTTCTATTTTTGTAGTGGCCTCTTGTCGATCGTTGCCTGCATTTGTGATGGCTTTTTAGCATTGCTTATGATATACTCAAGGGCAACACAAACCGCTCATGCGGCAAAAGCAGTGAGGTGTGGCATGCAGGAGCTCTCCCTGAATATTCTTGATGTGGCGCAAAATTCCGTTTCGGCTGACGCGACACTCATCACAATCGACATTGTGTGCAGCACTGTCAACGATGCGCTGTCCATCACCATCTGCGACAATGGCTTTGGGATGGATGCCGATCAGGTCGCGCGGGTTACGGATCCGTTTTACACGACTCGTACCACCCGTAAGGTGGGGCTTGGAATTCCTTTTTTTAAAATGGCGGCTGAAATGACCGGTGGAGAATTCTCCATCCAAAGCACACCGGGCGTTGGCACCACGACGACCGCTCATTTCGTCCTCTCCCACATTGATCGGATGCCGCTGGGAGACATTGCGGGGACCTTCACTGCGTTGGTAGGGTCAAATCCACAGCTCGATTTTATGCTAACCTGTCAAAAGGATGAGAAATCCTTTGCGGCCGATACACGCGCATTTCGAGAGATTCTGAGGGAGGTGCCTCTGTCTGCACCTGAGGTTCTCAGTTTTATCGATGAATACATCCGCGAAAACCTCATTTTGATTGGTTCCCTTGGCTGATTGCCCTTCCTCAACCATGAGGAGGGGTCATTTCCGTTTTACCCCTATATTTTCCGCTCTTTCCAGCGGGAAAATGTAGAAATAGGGAAAGTCGTATGTTATAATATCATTTGTTTGTTAATCTTTTGGCATTTAGCCGATTGTCATTACTTTATTCTTTAAGGAGGGGTTTTCGTGGCAAAGCGAAAAACTGCTGTGCCGTTTCACGGCACTGCGGAGCAGGAACAACAACTCAAGGATATCATCGCGCGTCACAAGGATATGGCCGGCGCGTTGATGCCGATTCTGCAACAGGCGCAGGAATTATATGGTTATCTTCCCATTGAGGTGCAGACCATCATCGCCCAGAGTCTGGGAATGCCTTTGTCGGAGGTTTATGGCGTCGTCACTTTCTATGCACAGTTCACACTCAACCCAAAGGGAACCTACCGCGTTGCCGTCTGCCTCGGAACCGCTTGTTATGTCAAGGGATCCGGTGAGATCCTGTCACGCATTGAGCGCAAGCTTGGCATTCAAGCCGGTGGCATTACAACCGACGGAAAATTTTCTCTTGATGCAACTCGCTGCATCGGCGCATGTGGCCTTGCCCCTGTCATGACCATCAACGATGACGTATATGGCCGCCTGACGCCTGACGATATCGACGGGATTCTTGCAAAATACATGTAAATTTTGACTTAATTTTAATCAGGAGGTGCACATCCGTTATGAAATCTCTTGCTGAACTGGCGCAATTGAGAGAAAAGATGAAGGCCAGCGTAAATCTGCGGCATGACTCTGCCGATGACACCCGCGTGGTGGTCGGAATGGCAACCTGCGGCATCGCTTCTGGCGCGCGCCCTGTTCTTGCTTCTTTCGTCAATGAGGTAGCCAAGCGCCAACTCAAGGGCGTCATGGTGACCCAAACGGGATGTATCGGCATCTGTAAGCTGGAGCCGATTGTGGAGGTTTATGTTCCCGGCGAGGAAAAGGTCACCTATGTCAAAATGACCCCTGAAAAAGCCGCTAAGGTTGTCTCAGATCATCTGGTAAACGGCCAGATCGTCATGGAGTATACCATTGGCGCGGCGCAATAAAGGAGAAGCAACGAAATTATGAATATGATCAGGTCGCACATTCTGGTCTGCGGCGGAACGGGTTGTACCGCCTCGGACTCTCAGGGCGTGATCAATGCCCTGGAGTCAGAGCTTGAAGCCAACGGTCTCGACAAGGAAGTCCAAGTTGTCAAGACCGGTTGCTTTGGACTCTGCGCACTGGGCCCCATTATGATCGTCTACCCAGAAGGGGCGTTCTATTCCCGCGTGACAGCAGAGGACGTCAAAGAGATCGTGAGTGAACACATCCTCAAAGGCAGAATTGTGACACGTCTGCTCTTTCAGGAAACGGTGATCGATGAAAACACCATTAAGAACCTCAATCACACCCGGTTTTATGCCAAGCAGATGCGAGTGGCATTGCGCAACTGTGGTGTCATCAATCCCGAGGCTATTGAAGAATACATTGCCGTTGACGGTTATGAGGCGCTCGGCCGTGTGCTGACGACCATGCAGCCTGTCGATGTCATCAAGATGATGAAAGATTCCGGGCTGCGTGGCAGAGGGGGCGGCGGCTTTCCAACTGGGCTTAAATGGCAGTTTGCCATGGCCAGCCCCGGGCCGATTAAGTATGTCTGCTGCAACGCCGACGAAGGCGATCCCGGCGCATTTATGGATCGCTCGGTGCTGGAAGGCGACCCTCATGTCATCTTGGAAGCGATGGCCATCGCCGGTTATGCCATTGGCGCTCATCAAGGGTATATCTATGTTCGCGCCGAATACCCAATCGCCATTCATCGCCTTGAAATCGCCATCAGTCAGGCACGCGAATATGGTTTTCTCGGCCAGAATATCTTTGACACCGGTTTTGACTTTGACATTGAGCTGCGCCTAGGTTCCGGTGCCTTTGTTTGCGGCGAGGAAACAGCACTGATGACCTCCATCGAAGGGCATCGCGGCGAGCCGCGTCCCCGTCCACCTTTTCCGGCTGTCAAAGGATTGTTTGCCAAGCCTACCATCCTCAACAACGTTGAAACCTATGCCAACATTCCGCAGATTATCATCAAAGGCGCCGATTGGTTTGCCTCCATGGGAACCGAACGCTCCAAGGGAACGAAAGTGTTCTGTCTCGTCGGAAAAATCAACAACACCGGCCTAGTCGAAATTCCCATGGGAACGACCCTACGCGAAATTGTGGAGGATATCGGTGGAGGAATCCCCAACGGCAAAAAATTCAAGGCGGCGCAGACCGGCGGCCCTTCCGGCGGCTGGATCCCCGCCGCTCTGATCGATACGCCAATTGACTATGACAACCTCATTGCCATCGGTGCCATGATGGGTTCGGGTGGCCTCATTGTCATGGATGAGGACACCTGTATGGTGGACATCGCCAAGTTCTTTCTTGAATTCACCGTAGATGAGTCCTGCGGAAAATGCACCCCCTGCCGCATCGGCACAAAGCGGCTGCTGGAGATGCTGGAAAAGATCACCTGTGGAGAGGGCACGTTGGAGCTGTTGGATGAAATGGATGCGCTTTGCCAGCATATCAAGGCCAACAGTCTATGCGCGCTTGGCCAGACGGCCCCCAATCCGGTTTTATCAACGATGCGTTATTTCCGTGAGGAATATCTCGCCCATATCGTTGACAAAAAATGTCCCGCAGGCGTTTGCAAAAAGCTGCTTTCCTATGAAGTCATCGCGGACAAATGCAAGGGCTGCACCGCCTGCGCTCGGGTCTGTCCCGTTGGTGCAATCTCCGGAAAGGTCAAAGAGGCGCACATCATCGACAAGCAAACGTGTATCAAGTGCGGCGCCTGCCTGGAGAAGTGCAAGTTCGGCGCCATTGTCAAGAAGTAATGTGATCGGAAGGAGAATACTCGATTATGAGTACCGTTACCTTAAAGATTAACGGGATCGAGGTTGTGGCGCCGCAGGACGCAACCGTCCTGGAAGCTGCCCATCTTGCAGGTGTGCGCATCCCCACACTGTGTTATCTCAAGGAGATCAATGCCATCGGTGCATGCCGTATGTGCGTGGTTGAGATCAAGGGCGCTCGTGGCCTTGCCGCCGCCTGTGTGAGTCCCATTTCCGAGGGCATGGAGGTCTTTACCAATACCCCTTCACTGTGCGCCTCCCGCAAGGGCACGCTTGAATTAATGCTCTCGAACCACCGCACGGACTGCCTCTCCTGCCCCCGCTCGACCAATTGCGAATTGCAGACGCTCTGTCAGGAGTACGGCGTTGATATGTACAAGTACGGTCGTCACGACATGCAACCTCAGATTGAAGCGTCTGCTCTGCACCTGGTGCGTGACAATTCAAAATGCATCTTATGCCGCCGCTGCGTTGCCGTCTGCAATAAAATCCAATATGTTGGCGTCATTGGCATGTGCGAACGCGGCTATGACACCCACATCGCCTCACCATTTGACGCACCGCTGGCCTCGACCGCCTGCGTCAACTGCGGCCAGTGCATTGCAGCCTGCCCAACCGCCGCCCTGACTGAAAAGGACGACACCGAACAGGTATGGGCGGCTTTGGCCGACCCCAAAAAGCATGTGGTTGTTGGCCCTGCCCCCTCGGTTCGTGCACAGCTTGGAGAGTGCTTTGGCTATCCCATTGGCACCAATGTTGAGGGGAAGATGATTGCTGCTTTGCGCCGTCTGGGTTTTGATAAGGTCTTTGATGTGGATACGGCGGCCGATGTCACCATCATGGAGGAAGGCACTGAGCTGCTTGATCGTCTGCATCACGGTGGAAAGCTGCCCCTCATCACCTCTTGCTCACCCGGATGGATCAAATTTTGCGAGCATTACTATCCCGATATGATTGACAATCTCTCATCCTGCAAAAGCCCTCAACAGATGTTTGGCGCGCTGGTTAAGAGCTATTACGCCGAAAAGGCAGGCTTGGATCCCAAGGACATCTTCGTCGTTTCCATTATGCCCTGCACAGCCAAAAAATTTGAAATCAAGCGCGACGGTCAGTCTGCCAATGGCGTGCCTGACATTGATGTTTCGCTCACCACCAGAGAACTGGCCTCGATGATCAAGCGCGCCGGACTCATCTTTAGCGCGTTGCCCGATGAGGAGTGCGATCCGGTGTTTGGCATTGCATCCGGCGCCGGTCACATCTTCGGCGCCACTGGCGGCGTAATGGAAGCTGCGTTGCGCACCGTTGCGGAGCTCATTACCGGAAAGCCCCTCAAGCGCCTTGACTTTAATGATGTGCGCGGCATCAAGGGGATCAAGGAGGCTTCCTACGATCTCGACGGCGTTACCATTAATGTTGCGGTCACCTCAGGCCTGGCCAATGCCGCTCGGCTGCTGGATCAAGTCAAGGCCGGGAAAGCGCATTATCATTTCATTGAAGTGATGGCCTGCCCCGGCGGTTGCGTGAACGGCGGCGGCCAGCCTTATCAGTCAGGCGATACCCGCAATTT
>JAVVPJ010000048.1:0-7218 GCA_036655815.1 Oscillospiraceae bacterium | reverse complement strand
CAGCTGCGCACTGCTTGGCAATTTCCTGTTCTACGACAATGATGTATTCAAAAAAGTGGAAACGCTCTCACCGGGGGAAAAAGCGAGAGTTGCGTTGTGTAAAGTGCTCCTGCAAAAAGCCAATTTGCTGGTCTTGGATGAACCGACAAATCATCTGGACCCGGAAACACAGGAGATCATCGGAGGGAATTTCAATGTTTATCCGGGGACAATCATCGTCGTAAGCCACAATCCCTCCTTTGTGGAGCAGATCGGTATCAGCCGCATGCTGATTCTGCCCTCCGGACGGATTGAAGACTATTCCCGCGAGCTGCTGGAACACTATTATGACATCAATACGCCGGAGGAAGAAAAGGAGCTGTAGAACAAAAAATATGCCGGTTTCTCACAAGAGAGCCTATCCGATACATGAAACAAAAAAGGCGCCGTTGCAGTAGAAAAAAACTGCAACGGCGCCTTTGCTTGAGAATTGTTTCCGAAAAACCCGAAGTCTCGGGCCGGATCATGCATCATCCACCCACGGATTGAAAAAGTGGGGATTCTGCCACAAAAATCGTGCCCTGTTGTCACGTGTAACCCTAAAAATCAACGTCCTTGTCATAGTACACAGCCAGTAGCAGCTGTTCCATTTCAGACTGCGATGGTTGGCGTGGGCTTGATCCTGTGCAGGCATCGCTGATGGCAAGCTTCGCCACGTGAGACAACTTTTTGTTGTACTCCTTTTCATCAATCATGCTGATGTCAGCAATCACGCCGCCCTCTCCATAGTGTTGGATGGAAAGCGGAATGTTCAGTTCTTGATTCATGCGGCGTATCTCTGTGACCAGCGCAGCCACAAGCTCTGCCGTGGTGGAGCCTTTCAGGTTGATCAAGCGTGCAATTTGGGCATAGCGCTTGGCTGCCGCCTCGTTCTTGGCGTTGAACTGAATCACCTTGGGCAAGTACATTGCATTGGCCGCCCCATGAATGATGTGGCCGCCGGTAAACGCTGCTCCCGTTTTATGTGCCATGCTGTGCACAATTCCCAGCAACGCGTTTGAGAAGGCCATCCCGGCAAGGCACTGCGCGTTGTGCATGCGGTCACGCGCGTCCATGTCGCCATCATAGGACTTTTTCAAATCGTCGTGAATCATTTCAATGGCGTGAAGCCCAAGCGCATCCGTGTAATCACAGTGAAGGGTAGAGACATATGCTTCAATTGCATGCGTCATGGCATCCATTCCGGTATGCGCCGTAAGCTTCTGTGGCATTTTTTCTGCCAAATCCGGGTCGACAATCGCCACATCCGGCGTAATGTTAAAATCAGCCAGCGGATATTTGACCCCCTTGCTGTAATCAGTGATCACAGAAAAGGCGGTCACTTCCGTCGCGGTGCCTGAGGTGGACGGAATGGCACAGAAATGTGCTTTTGTGCGCAGCGTGGGAAAACTGAACGGGGTGATAAGGTCTTCAAACGTCGTTTCCGGGTATTCATACAGCGCCCACATGGCCTTAGCAGCATCAATTGGGCTGCCGCCGCCCATGGCAACAATCCAGTCCGGTGCGAAGTCCAGCATGGCTTTTGCGCCGCGCTGCACTGTCTCAACAGAGGGGTCAGGTTCTACGTTTTCAAACAACTGCACCTCCATGCCTGCCTGTCTTAAATAGGCCTCGGCCTTGGCAAGAAAGCCAAAGCGCCTCATGCTGCCGCCGCCGACAACAACGAACGCTTTGTTTCCCTTTAAATTGGCAAGCTCTGCAAGTGAGCCTTTTCCATGATACAAATCGCGGGGCAGAGTAAAACGTGGCATCTATGACATACCTCCATACATTTTGATTTCTTGTTCTTAGTTTATCATACATTCCTTTCGCACAGGTAATGTATCATTGATATACAGCACATGCGATTATTACATGGGAACGCCATGACGCGCAAAATCGGTTCGCCACAGCCAATGATTGACAAAATAATCATACTTGTAGGAATGATGGATGGTATGCCCAGATGCTTTCACACATCACCCCCAAAGAGACTGTCCTTCAGAGGCGATCACATCTGCTCATGGATGCAAAACGCCCCCTTTCCATCGCGCCATCACGGCTCATTTGGAAAGGAGGCGGAACATGCACCGACTATCTGCCGCTTCTCAGTGCCAGAATCCGTTGCATCTCATTATAAACGATCATGTATCCCTCATCCACGCCCATTCCGGGCTTGGCGAGAATCTGGTCGGGCTGCGTTGCCATCGCGCAATGGACGCACACCTGCGCTGAACGATCGGTTTCATTGCAGGTCCCGCCCTGATAAGCACCAATTCCCTTGGCCTTGCAGTAGAGCACCGCTTCTACGGTATTGTTGATTCCACCCAGATCCGGGGTTTTGATTTGCACCATGTGACCCGCGCGATGATCAGCAAAATAGCGGATGTCCTCAAGGGTATTACACCACTCATCAGCCACCAGTTCGACATGGATCCCGCGTCGGTCCACCTCAGCGGTAAGCGCCTGGAGGCAACGCATCTGCTTTTCGCGCTCCTCCGCGTCCATGGGGCCTTCAATGCGCAGAGAAAAGGGCTTGGCTGCCTGCTCCAGCTCGGAGAGATAGTCTGCCATGGCTGTGTAGTTTTCATTTCCGAAGGCAGCCCCAATGGTTCCGTAGACGTCGATGTGCAGAACAGGCGTATAATTCTCGTCTGTTCGCAGCGCCAGAATGCGTTTGCGCAGCCAGATGACGTAATCGCGCAGAATCTCGCCGTGCTCTCCCAGTTTGGTCTTAACATGGTTGATCAGAGCATGTGGAAGCACCTGTGCGCCCTTCATAATCATCTTATCGGCGTTCTCATAGCGGTTATCGCCCGACTGGGTGAAAA
The DNA here is from genome assembly GCA_036655815.1 of Oscillospiraceae bacterium. Classification (GTDB taxonomy): domain Bacteria; phylum Bacillota; class Clostridia; order Oscillospirales; family Ruminococcaceae; genus Yanshouia. Next base: position 4,369 of record JAVVPJ010000048.1, on the reverse strand, counting down.
TGGGCAACGGACGGTCAGAAACGGTCAGGCCATATTCATCAGCCACTACTTCACACATCAGACGACCGGTGGCCTTGGCTACGGCATCAAGCACAGCCTGTGTCACACCATAGCGAATCGCGGTGTGCAAGCGTTTGCCATCGGCCTCAATCGCCTCGATTCCGGCGGCCAAGGTGCGAAAGCTGTCAGCCTCGCGCCCCATCAGATAGGGTTTGATGTGCTTCTCAATCACAGGAATAAAGTCCTTGGCGAGAAAGAGAGGATCGCGTCCACCCGCACCGGAATACTGCACAGCAGCACAGTCACCCCAAGCAACTTGCCCATCTTCCAGCACCAGCATCACCGAAATGGATTCTCCTGCCTGACGGATGGAGATGAAGCCTGGGGTCGCAACGTCGCCCACATAGGCGGCGCCGTCGGCCTGCGCGCCTTTTTTGATCGCTCTCTGGTCATCAAAGTAAAATCCGGTGCGTCCGGCCGAGCAAACAACATTTCTAATTTTCATGACAGCGCCTCTTTCTGTTTTATGAAATGAAAAATAAATTTTCCCTGTGCGAAGGATGGATCAGCCGCCGCACCTGTAACTTGGTGAGACGATTTTTATGTTTGGAACGCATCTTAGCGCGGACGACCCACCAGACGTCCCTTGCTGATGGCATACACGTCGTCGATGACCATTTGAAAGGATGTTTCGCGCTTTTCGGCGCGCGCTCTCTCCTCAATCTTGTCGTGGTTGAAAGTGATCAAATCGCGAGAAAGAGGAATGTTGGCCGGTTGCAAAATGCGAATCGCGCCGTTGTTATCGCGGGCTGGCAGCATTTTTCCGGCATTGCAGCGGCTAGGCGCAAAAGGAATGTCGATGACGCCGACGGCAAGCGCAGCGACGGCCCCCATGGCGAGATCTCCATTGCCCAGCTCAAAGCACTTGTCCACGATGCAGCGCGTCTCGGCGGTGATCATTTCCTTTTCAGTGTCGAGGCTGGCTTCTGAAATGCTTTGATCAGCCAGCATCGAGATGATCTGCTTGGTGCAGCGCAGACCTTGTGCATTGGCCTCCATGGTGGGAATCCCCATCGCCTCGTGAGGCGTTTTGACAATGACCTTGGTGGCCTTTGAGAGCGCCGCGACGGCACTTCCCCACGAAATTACGCCGAAGGCCTTGGCCTCGTCCTGTGGGAATCCTCCCATCCACTGATGGAGCACCGTGGTAACGGCCACGTCGTCATAGCCATAGCGCCGTAAGTATTCGTCAGTCATCTCCTGCAAGACCCGGATGGCCGCCACATCTTGAATCAGGTTTCCGCACTGTCCATATCCTACCGTGATGTTCTTGACGCCCTGTTCGGCGGCGAGCAGTGCCTCAATAATGGCGACTGAATGGGAGATGCAGGGTGGAACCAGGGTACCGGTGAGTGGTCCGAACGGCTCCCGGTTGATGGAGACTCCGGCTTCCTCATAAATTCCGGTCAGGCGATCGACATACATCCAGTCGCGGATGGTCTTTTCCAGCGGCACATTTTTGGCATAGGGAATGTTATAGGAGATTCCACCGCCCTCATAGCTTGTAAAGCCGCCGCTGAAACAAATCTCGGTCAGGAGACGGGCGTCCGGCGTGCCATGGCGCACCTGCACGGGAATGTCCAGCGCATCGATGATTCGGCGGCAGCCCGCGACACCGTGATTGACGGCGGGAAACCCGTTGAGCATTGAGCGTCCCTCCTTGCGGGATTCGTCAATGCCCACCTGTGCCTCTTTGTAGCGGTTGAGGCGGGTGTAGCTGTCGATGGTGGTTGGCAGCAGATCGGCCTCGCCATTGTCCTGCAAATAGGTCAGCAGCTTGATGTGCTCGTCGATCAGCGCGACGCCGGCACGGGGTTGAATCAGTGTGATTCCTTCTGCCTTGGCGCGATTGAGCTTTTTGGAGAACACCTTGCTGTCGGGCAGCGCCTTTTGATAGGCGATTCCATCCTCCAGATTGACGCCGGCACCGGTCGGCCACTGGGCCAAGACTTCCTTCCGAATGTCATAAAACGTGTCGTTGTTCAGACGCTTATTTGTAATGTCCATCTTCCGTCAACTCCTTTTTCATCATTCGCAGTGCGGCGTCGGGTGCGTTAACACCCAACAATCCCATGGCGGCGAGAATGTAGCTTCGGTCAATCAGCACGCGCGCCCGCTGGGGACGCAACGACAGGGGCTCGGATTCGCTGAAAAGGGCATGAGCAGCAATTTCAGCTGTACGCCGGGTGTGAATGAGTGCTCCGCCCGTCACGATGATGCGCTCCACCGCCGTGAGGTCCTTTCCCTGTTGCATGGCGGCCGGCCCAGTAGGGGTGTAGATCGGTTCAAGGGTTCCGGCGTGACGTGCCACCGCCGTCTCCACGGCGAGGGAAGCGAGTGCGAAATCCAACCGTTCCAGCTCCTCGTCGCGGCCCGGCACCACCTCGGGATGCGTTGCTAAACGGTTGATCAGGGTGAGGGCGCGTTCCTCCCCGATTTCAGAAAGAGCGCATATGCGGTCGATCCCCCCCGCCTCAACAATCCCCCGGATGCTGTAGCGCATGCCAATGTCCCCCTCCACAGTACGCTTGGCATATGGCTCCCGCAAGCCCTTGAGGATCGTGGTGGCGCCGGTGGGAAGTCCGTCGGTCATGGAATAGATGTCGGTCGTCGCACCGCCCAGATCCAGCCCGATCAGATCGCCGATGCCCCGTTCGGCAGGGGTTCCGCGCGCGAGAAGCTTCATCGCCGCCATCATGGCCGAAGGCGTGGGCATTAAAATGCCATCGATCAACTCCTTCGTGGCACTCAGGCCCTTGGCACGCACAATCTGATGCAAAAAAATCTCGCGAATCTGTGCCTGCACCGGCTCGATATTGGGCTGGCCGAGATGCGGCATTACATTCTCACAAAGGGTGCATCGCTTGTGTTGCAGCAGACGCCCACATTCGTCGGCACAGCTTCGGTTTCCGGCCACCACGATGGGGAAGTTGCCCTTTGTCCGCGAAAGCATCTCGGCGTTATACAAAATGTTGTCGCGATTTCCACCATCAATTCCTCCGGTCAACAGCACAATGTCGGGCTGCGCGTCGTCAATCTCCACAAGGTCTCCCTCGGTGAGCTGAAAGGAATAGGTCTTGATCACCTTGGCACCCGCGCCCAGCGCCGCCAACCGTGCCGCCTTGGCGGTCAGCTCTGGGACAAGTCCAATGGCGATCATCCTAAGCCCCCCCGCCGCGCTCGAGCAGGCATAACGCGCTGTGAGATCAAGCGGTCCTGTCGTCGCCTTCAGCTGGGAAACGGCCTGTTGCAGGCCGTCGTTGACATCAGTTTCCACCGTTGTGAAAGCGCTCGACGTACCAAGCACGGATTCCCGCTCCAGATCCACGGCGGTAACTTTGGTGTAGGTGCTGCCGAAATCAATCAAAAGTACCGCTTTCATCCCTCGCCACTCCTCAGTCTTTGATTCCCAAATCGGTTTTCAACGCAGCGATGGTTGTCTCGGGAGGCGTTCCCGGCCCAAAAACCCGATCAAATCCCATGGCGCGAAAGCGTTTTTCCACCTCGTCGAACGGCTGCTTACCCACGACAATGTTGCCGCCCGCATAAAGCAAGATGTCCCCCAGCCCAGCCTCTCGGCACTGATCGCGCAGGCCCTGACAATCCAGTTCCCCATGCCCATACAGAGAGGACACCACAATGGCGTCCGCATCTGACTCGATGGCCGCCTGAATATATTCCTCTTGCGACACCATCACGCCCAGATTGATGACATCAAACCCGGCTTCGGTAAACGCATGGTTTAAAATTGAGATTCCCACTGCGTGAACATCCGCCCCGATGACCCCGATCACCAGTTTTTTTCGTTCCATCTCCAGCACTCCTATTCCTGATTGATAAAGTCGAGATACTGTTTAGGCCCCTGCTCATAGAGATTGTTCCCCCGGGCATCGATCAAAACAAAAACCGGAAAATCTTCCACCTCCAGCCGACGCAGTGCCTCGGTTCCCAGATCCTCATAGGCCAGAATCTCTGCCTTTTTGATGTGCTTGGATAGCAGTGCACCCGCACCGCCGATGGCGCCGAAATAGACCGCGCCATCACGCTTCATCGCTTCCACCACCTCAGGCGAGCGCTTGCCCTTGCCGATCATGCCCATCTGCCCGCACGCGATGAGAGCGGGCGAATACGCATCCATGCGGTAACTGGTGGTGGGGCCGGCAGAGCCGACCGCTTGTCCCTCCTTGGCCGGAGCGGGGCCAACATAATAGATCACTGCACCCTGCACCGGAAACGGAAGTGGCTTGCCCTCGTCCAGCAGCGCAACCAACCGCTGATGTGCAGCGTCCCGTGCTGTGTAAATCACGCC
>JAVVPJ010000047.1:0-7285 GCA_036655815.1 Oscillospiraceae bacterium | reverse complement strand
AAAAGCTGCTTGAAAACCCCTGTCTGCTGCAAACCCCCCTTGTGCGCAACGGAAAATGCGCAACCGTGGGCTATCAGCCTGAAAAATGGAAATTGTGGGAATGAAAGGAGAGAACAGAAGATGCGACATGCCATGGTGTTGTTGGCAGATGGCTTTGAGGAGATGGAAGCGGTCATCCCCCTTGATCTGCTGCGGCGCGCCAAGATCGATTGTCGCGCGGTCTCGCTGGGGCCACGCGTGGTGACAGGCGCCCACGGCATCTCTTTGATCGCAGACCTTGCGCTGTCCGATGTGTGCAGTGCGCAAACAGAGCTGCTGATTTTGCCCGGTGGCATGCCTGGCACCACACATCTCAAGGAGTCCCATGAGCTGCGCAGACTCTTGCGGGAGCAGGCAGCACGCGGCGCGCTGCTGGCGGCCATCTGTGCCGCACCCCTGGTGCTGGCCGCTGCCGGACTGCTGACTGGACGGCGTGCCACCATTCATCCCGACCACACGGCTTGCATGAAGCAATGCCTGTTGCAGCCCGATGCGGTGGTGATCGACCACAACATCATTACGGCAAACGGCCCTGCCGCCGCCGTTCCCTTTGCCCTCACACTCATTGCAATGCTGGGGGGAGATGCTGCCGCGTTGGCGGCCACAATGGGGCTGGCGTGGCAACCGCTGACGAGAAACATCCCATGAAAAAATTGATGCTGATTGTCAATCCTACGTCCGGACGACAGCTCTTGCGTTCTTCTTTATTTGATATTATTGAGGCGCTGTCGCTCAGTGGGTATGAGGTCACGGTCTTTCCCACCCAGCGCCGGGGGCATGCGACTGATTTGGCGCTTGCATCGGGCGCCTATGATCTTTTGGTCTGCTGTGGGGGAGATGGCACGCTCAATGAGGTCATTTCTGGGCTCATGGGGCTGACGCATCGCCCTGCGCTGGGCTATATTCCCGCTGGCACGACCAATGACCTTGCGGTTACGCTGGGGCTGCCGCGCGACCCTGTGCTGGCAGTGCACGCCATCGTCGAGGGCGCGCCACTGCTCTATGACATCGGCGCCTTTGAGGAACGCTATTTTGCCTATGTGGCTGCCTTTGGGGCCTTTACAGGCGTCTCCTACAGCACACCGCAGCCCCTCAAAAACTCATTTGGCCATGTGGCCTATATTCTGGAGGGCATTCGCAGTCTTCCCGAGGTGCGCGCTTGCAGACTGCGCATCACGCACGACGGCATCATCTGCACCAGCCAATATATTTTTGGGGCTGTGACCAACTCCACCTCTGTTGCGGGACTGTTTCGTCTGCGCGAGGATGCGGTGCATCTGTCAGATGGGCTTTTTGAGGTCATGCTGGTGAAGAAGCCACAGAATCTGGCCGAGCTCAACCGCATCATTACGGGACTGTATACACAGCGCTATGATGCGGCCTACGTCAGCTTCTTTCATACCAGTGCATTGACGGTTGAATGCCTCGACGGCCCCATGTCCTGGTCCTTGGATGGGGAAGACAGCGAGGCGCGTCACATGGTACACATCAAAAACATGCGTGGCGCCATCACGTTTCGCACCCCCAGCCGTGAGATGGACGTGATAGGGGAAATGTAACACTTGCTACTTGACGTCCAGCCCCGAGGATGCTATGATAAATTTGTTTCAGAGGAAGTAATCAATATGCCAACCCTCAACATCGTTTTAATCGAACCCCAGATCCCTCAAAATGCCGGGAACATCGCCCGCACCTGCGCTGCTACCGGCGCACGGCTGCATCTTGTGGGTCCCATGGGATTCTCACTCGATGACAAAAAGCTCAAGCGCGCGGGGCTGGACTACTGGCATCTGTTGGACATTTCTTGCTATGACAACACGCCGGCCTTTTTTGCGCAGAATTCTGGACCCTACTTTTATTTTACCACCAAAGCACATAAGACCCATAGCGACGCCACCTATCCCGATGAAAGTTATCTGATTTTCGGAAGGGAAGACGCCGGACTGCCGGAAGCATTGCTCCATCATAACCCCGATACTTGTTTGAGAATTCCCATGTTGGCCGAGGCACGCAGCCTCAATCTCTCCAATTCCGTCGCGGTGGCGGTCTTTGAGACGCTGCGGCAGTGGGGATATCCCGGACTTTCGGGAGAGGGGCGGCTGCGCGATTATTGCTGGAACGAATGAAGCGCACTTGCGCAACTTTTCGGAGGAACAACAATGGGAAAACCACTGCTGCTGTGTGACTCTACCTGCGACCTGAGTCTCGAAATGGAACACAAGCTCGGGATTCGTGTCATCAATTGCCCGATCGAGCTGGAAGGGTTGCCTTACCGTGAGCGGACCGAGGTTACCAGCGACAGAATTTATGAATCCGTGGCCAGAACCGGCGTGCTGCCTCATCACGCACAGGTTACGGTGATCGAATTCCTAGAGGCGTACGCCAAGGCCGCCCGGGATGGCTACACCGACATCATTTGTGTCACCATGAACGCGCAGGGCTCCGGGACACACTCTGCCGCCATGCACGCCATTACCCTGCTGCCCACAGAATATCCTGCTCTCGAGGGAAAACTCAATGTGCGCGTGATCGACTCCGGAACCTATGCGTTGGCGATGGGGGGGCCGATTTTCCACGCGGCCGAAAAATTGGCGCACGGCGCCTCGGCTGCCGAGGCGGGAGATTTTTTGCAGGATTATTTTGACCATCAAATGACCCTGCTGGGACTGATGTCTCTTCAATATGCCCAGAAATCCGGCCGACTGGGCGCCTGCGAGGCGGTCGTCGGAAGCATCCTGGGAATCAAGCCCATCCTTTCCATCGCGAGGGACAACAAGGTGATCGCCAAAACACGCGGAGACAAAAGCCTCATCACCAAAATGACCGACCTTTATTTCGAATTTGCCGCTGACCCCAAGGGAGACTATATCCTCACGTGGGGCGATAACCCCGAGGATGCGAAGGAGCTTGTCTCGGCCATCAAGAAAAGAGGCGGAGGAGCCCCTTTCCTGAGCGGACCGATTGGTCCCTGCGTCGCAGTCAATGCAGGTCCCAAAATGATCGGCATGGGCTTTCGCAGAACGTAAACGGCGCCTTGGCGCGACGTCGGCATGTCCACGTCTGCGCAGGGGTCACGATTTCAGCCGGCTGGCCGCCTGCTTTGAGCAGATGGTCAGCTCTTTTTGTTGGGCAAACAACAGGGCCGGCATTCAACCAAAATGATGCGTGACTCGCCCTCAGACATGTTTTTCGCAGAAACCCGTTTCTCCGACGTGTTTTCGTGACCGACCCTTGCGAAATTCTGTTTTGCGGGGTATAATAATAACTGTAATCTCACTGGCTTCGACCTGAAAGGAGGCGTATTCTTTTGCACTATCCGCTTCGCGTTCGTCCGGGTGAACCTGATTTCGACGGATTACCCGTTTTGAAGCTGCATTGCGATGTGGGCGTACCGATCAATGAGCGTCTGTATGCGCAGGCGCAGCTCGGACTTTGTGAACGCTGTTTTTTTGTCCGTCTGTGGGCCTTTGAAACCCAGCCGTTGCCCGACAGCCGCATGACCGTGCTGTTGGAGGGCCCACAGGGACAGCTGCGCCTCTCTGCGCAGGCGAGTGGAACAGCAGCGCTGCTGTTGTCCGGATGCGAACGCAACGATGCACTGACGGCCTGGTCCTTCTCGGGAGAAGACCTGCAAGGGGAGTACTGGGGGATGTCACTGCTGATGGATGCAGGGCTTTTTTATCAGACGCTTGGCCTTTCTGCGTGCGACCGCTCGAGCTGCATCCGTGGCAACATCCTCAAGGAACAGCCATCCCTCAGCGCCTTGTTTCCCGTCGCCCCCGGCCATGCTGCCGATGACCCCGCCTGCTTTGGACAATGGAAGCTTTGCTGAGGCGCACATGCTCCTTTTTGGAAAAGCTGTCTGCTGATCAAACTGATTTCGCACCTTGTGGGAAAGGATGAAGAAAATGCGCAAGCTGTCTGGGTGGCTGCTGGTCACGGGACTGACGCTGCTGCTGTCGTTGCTTCTTGCCGGACACTTGACCGTCGGCGCGCAGCAACGCTATGTTCGCAGCTCCTGCGACGACACGTGGTAACATGATTTTGGCAAATGCGTGGAGGCACGTTGTCACAACAACATTGCGATGCGCTTTTTCGGCCCCTGACACAAGCTCATCCAACCCGTGGCGCGGTTGCGCAAGCAATGAAAAAGGCGAGACAGCACACCCATTCGGGATTGCTGTCTCGCCTTTTTCTTTGGAAATGCCTCGTGCGCAGGGAGGGCTAGAGCGCATTCTTATCCCGCTGCACAATACCCAGAATAATCGACAAATTGCCGTTGCGGCATCGCAAGGCATCAATCAATTCCTTTTCCTGCTCCACGCGCTTCATCTCAAGGTGATAGGACAGTTCATACATCGTGCCCATGTTCGTGGTCTTGACACGCTCAAGATGAGAATATTTGGTGTATAAAAGAAACAGGTCGTCGAAAATCCCCATATAATTGAGATCTTCCGGGATGGTAATGCGAAGCTGTCGCTCTTTGGATGCGGCATTGCCAAAATGCAGCTTTTCTAACAGCAGAATCGCAATGCCCACTACAACCGTAATGAGTACGGCCAGCGATAAAAAACCCATTCCTGTGGCAAGACCGATCGCCATGGCGAAAAAAATGAACCCGATCTCGCGGGCACTTCCCGGCGCGCTGCGAAAGCGTACCAGCCCGAACGCACCCAGTACAGCGACCGAGGCACCCAGATTTCCGTTCACTGTCATAATCACAGACTGCACCAAAAGGGGAAGTACCGCCAAAATGACCGTGAAATTTCCAATGTGGGCACTGGACAGCTGATAGATCAGCGCGATGATAATGCCAAGAACTAGTGCGGCGGCCATCGAAATCAATACGGATTGGATGGCAAATGTGCCTGCATGAAAAACGCTACTTAACATCTCTCTTTCCTCCTGATTGCATCCCAATTTTCTGCACGATGCACAAGCATTTCTTCAAGCTCAAATGCGTCATGCTCTTTCTTGTAAAGATTCCCATATTTCGAAAAGGAGACGGGATAGATGCACAGCTCTGATAGCATTTGTGTGAACCAGAGCGGCGTAGCTCCCATGACCTTGCTTTCCATCAGGTGATAGCCCTTAGGCAAAAGAAATTCACCCATATCTCCGTTTTCTAAGCCCAGCAGCGTGCGGCGACTGCGAATGTTCTGATCAAAGGTCACACGCCAATTGGGGTCCTGCCTGCCGAACAGGGCGATCCGATCATAGGCCAGATAGACGCTGCGGCACAGCGGATAGCGACTGAGAAAAAAATCAATTTCTCGCAAAATCTGACTTTCTTTTTGTGGACGAATGCCGCGCTCCACATAGTCATAGGCCTCCTGCAAGGTCAGCCGGATCCTGCGCTTGTTCACGACCTTGCAGTACTTCTTTTTGATTTCTAGAAATACCTTGGAGTCCAGTGTGGGAATGCCATAGCTGCGCAGGCGCAGCTTTTCTTTGTAGACCGGCCCTTCAATCGAGCGCCGAATCAAAACGGCATCGGGCGTGTCATAATAAATGTTGCAAATCGTATGAAGCCCATATTCATCTTCCTGCATATGCGAACACAAGCGACGCCGCAGCTCGTGATAAATCGTCTGAGGCATCACATATTTCTTTTCATAACGGTTAAATACAGACTGAACCATCTTGTCCTCCTTTCTTACTGCTTCAATTCCTGATGCAGTTCCAACCGACTGCCATTGCTGATCACGGTTACATTGCCGTCCTTGGTCTGGTATGCTGCAATCTCCTTTTGCTTGAGCAGCTCCAGCGTTTGCGCATCAGCCGGATGCTTGTTGGAGGAACAGATCACCGCATACTGCGGCGCCACCGCGTCCAAAAGCTCGTCGAGCGCTTTGTTGTAGACGCCATGATGCGGCATCTTGAGAAAATCACACGCCTGACCCGTCCCGCCCGAGACCCACTGCCGGATGCGCTGCTTCTCTGCATCCCCCGCAAACAGAAGACGGTTGTCTCCATGCACCACCGTGGTGATGAGCGAAAAATTGTTGTCCATTTCCGCTGCGGTGTCTGACCGTTCATAGGACAAAGGCGGCTCCACCAGAACCGTGGTCTGCATCCATTGAAATTCCAACGGCGCAGAAAGCTCCTGCGCGTTCAAACCCTTTTGCTTCATCGCTTCCATAAAGTCAAGGTAATCGGTACTGCTGCCCTGATAGGCTGGAAGCAGCACCTGTCCGATCTCCATTTCTTCCACCAAGGTGTCCGCTCCCCCCACATGGTCCCGGTCAAAATGCGTAATCACCAAGGTGTCAACACGTTGAATGCCCTGTTCCTTTAAAAATGCAACCAGCTCGTCTCCATCATCCTCTTCTCCTGCGTCAATCACCATGGCGTGACCCTCGGTCGCAAGAACAATGGCATCCGCTTTCCCCACCTTGAGCAGGGAAACGGTCAGCGGCGTCATCTGCGCGTGTTGTGTTGACGCTTGACATCCCCACAAAATTGGCACGCAGGTCGCGATGCAAAGAAGAAGGGCAAGGGCTGGCTTCGCTTTCTGGCATTTGGCCATATCAAATCCTCCATTATTCCTCTATATGATAGATAACGCGGGAAGGGGGCGTTTTATCGCACTTTTGGAAAAAATAGTTCCAGCTTTTGTGGGATGCGCCTCTTTGCTCCCTGCCTCAACGCGCCTGGGACGGCATAAGCCTTGCGTTGGGACACCCCCAAACAGGAGCTTGACGCTGGCAGAGGATTGCGCTACACTAGACAGGATCAAAGTCGTTATATTTATAAACATATAACGAAACTGCTGCGAATCTCGTGGAAAGTGAGGAGCCTCCCAAGCCTTCGCTTCGTGATTCCTTTGGGACGATCACGAACCGGACTGCATCCTACTGTGCGTTTCAACTTAGCGCTGGTTGGGTTCGCCTTCTCAACAACAGCGCCCGTCTCGTTGAGACAGAAAGGGAAATTATGACAATCAAAAATAGCTTGCTCCAAGCAACGGTCGAAAAAGTACACGCTGTTTTGGGCACCAGTGGAACGGGCGGTGCTGGGCCTCTTCTTTACAGGCGTCAAGCTCAACGACGGGCATGGCGGCTTGTGCTTTACGCCCATCAAGGAAATCCCCGAGGCGGTGTGCTGCCCCAGCTCCGCCAAAGCCATGCCCCTGTCAGGAAAACTCGCGGGACGCCCCGTCCTGCACTACCTTGCCGATTTGAATTGTGAGAATATTTTGCGCAAAACCTTGGGCATCGCCGTACTCAACGCGCTTTCGGCGGCC
>JAVVPJ010000046.1:1586-7376 GCA_036655815.1 Oscillospiraceae bacterium | reverse complement strand
GAACTCGTTGCACTGAAGGTCAGTGTAGAACAGCAGACGCTCGAAAATGCTGAAACGCAAAGGTTGTTGCAGCAGGGCGACGATGAAACATATGTCGAGCGCATCGCGCGAGACAAACTGGGGTTCGCCTACCCCGAAGAACGGGTATTCATTGATCGTTCGGGAAACTGAGGGTGTGCCAATGGCACATTGCTTTTCTTTGGCTTAGGCGTCGGATGTGTCAGGACGGCAAGGATAAAAATATCTGGGAGGATCTATTATTTTATGACTCTTGAGGTTGGTTCCATCATTGAGGGCAAGGTTACCGGGATCACGAAGTTTGGCGCGTTCATTGAGTTGCCGGGCGGGAAGACGGGTATGGTTCATATTTCCGAGGTCGCAGCTACATACGTCAAGGAGATTCGGGATTTTGTTACGGACAATCAGATGGTAAAAGTCAAGGTTCTGGCGATTACGCCTGAGGGGAAAATCAACCTCTCAATGAAGCGCGCCGTTGAACCCCCACCACGCACCGTACCGCCGCCCAGAAGAGTAGGGCCCGGCACTGATGCAGAGTTTTCGCGGGGACCATCGGGACCGCAATCATTTGAAGACATGCTCAATCGTTTTAAGCAGACAAGTGATGACCGTATGTCAGACTTTAAACGTAGCATGGACCCCAAGCGTGGCGCATCCAACCGCGCAGGCGGCGGCAAGCACAGTAAATAGAGTAATTTTCTGCACAAGAAGGGCGACTAAGCTTCGCCCTTCTTTTCGCGTTTATAAGTGACGGAGGAAGACCATGTATTTGATCAATATGAAAATTTGTCCCATTTCGGGAGAGGAGATTGCAAACGGATTTATACGCATCTCCGGAACCAAACTGTCGGCTATCGGCCCGATGAACAGTTTTGTACCGCAGGATGATGAGGAAACAATTGATATGTGTGGCACCATTGCGCTGCCGGGTCTGATCGATGCACATTCTCATCTGGGTATGTTTGGAGACGGCATGGGCGTTGAGGGTGACGACGGGAATGAGATCACAGACCCCATAACGCCGCAGCTGCGCGCCATCGATGGACTCAATCCGATGGATCGTGGCTTCTCTGAGGCACTGGATTATGGTGTTACCACAGTAGTGACAGGGCCGGGTAGTGCCAACCCCATCAGCGGACAATCAGTGGCGCTCAAAACCGAGGGCTGTTGCGTTGATGAGATGGCAATCGTGCCGACACTGGCCATGAAAATGGCATTGGGAGAAAATCCGAAGTCTACCTATGCGCCGCGCACACAGTCACCAGCTACGCGAATGGCAACGGCGGCACTCATTCGAGAGCAGTTGTCCACTGCAAAGCGGTACATGGAAGATTTGGAGCGTTATGAGCAGGATGAAGAGGATGAGCTTGATCCTCCCGAATATGATGCTAAGTGTGAGGCGCTGATTCCGGTCTTGCGTGGCGAAATGCCGGTTCACTTTCATGCCCACCGCGCTGATGATATTTTCACAGCATTGCGTCTGTCCAAAGAGTTTTCGCTGCGGTGTCTGTTAATCCATGCAACTGAGGGACATTTGATTGCCCAGCGACTGGCTGCCGTTGGCGTGGGGGCTGTGTGTGGGCCGTTACTAGGGTCGCGTAGCAAGCCGGAACTGATTGCAGCGACACGAGAGACGCCGGCTGTCCTGATACGGCACGGCATCAAGGTCGCTCTGTGCACTGATCACCCGGAGCTTCCACAGGAATATCTGATGCTTTCTGCCGCGATCGCGCAACGCGCCGGGTTGAGCCGCGCCGACGCGCTGCGTGCGGTCACACTCACCCCAGCCGAACTGTGCGGCCTAGATGATCGCATCGGTTCTTTGGATGTAGGGAAGGACGCGGATCTTGTTCTGTATGACGCAGATCCGTTAAGTGGACTGGAACGTCCGGTTGCGGTATTTCTCAATGGAAAACGTGTGCGCTAAATACGAAATGATTTGTAAAATTACGTAAACTATGTTATACTTACAACAGAGACATCATCGAATAGCCTGCCCAACAGGCCATAAGAAAGGGGCATGTTCATGAACATTTCCATTACCGCCCGCAAAACAACGATCAAGGATTCCTTTCGGGAACGGGTGTCAAAAAAGATGGCAAAGTTTGACAGATTTTTTGACGATCAGGCCAATGCTATTGTTACCGTAACCAATGAACGGGATCGTGAAACGGTTGAGATGACCATCAATTACAATGGCATGATCTTTCGGGCAGAAAAAACAACTGCTGATCGGGTCGATTCTCTGGATGCAGTTGTGGATGTCATCTTTCAGCAGATTATCAAGAATAAATCCAAGTTGGCCTCCCGTGTGCGTGCCACTGCCTTCGATGATTTGGATGAGGCAGACTTTGGGGCTGAGACTCCCGCTTACGAGCTGGTCAAACGTAAGAAGTTCCCAGTCTATCCCATGGAGGTGGAGGAAGCAATTCTTCAGATGAACATGCTTGGACATGAGTTTTTTATGTTCGAGAATGCACATTCCGGCGAGATCAATGTTGTATATCGCCGCCACAGCGGCACATATGGCTTAATTGAGCCAATTCGATAATTATGGTTGTTCCGGCAGCGCCGCATTTGGCGCTGCCGGTCTTTGAAAGGAAACAGGTATGGCTTTTTTGACCATCGCATGTCCCTGTCTGTTCGGGCTTGAAAGTGTTCTGGCAAGTGAAATTAAGCGGATGGGCGGACAGGATGTTGAGACGACAGACGGAAGGGTGACTTTTAAGGGGCCTCCCCGAATGGTGGCGCGCGCCAACATCACATTGCGCACGGCGGAACGGGTACTCATCGTGCTGGGCAGCTTTCGAGCCGAAAGCTTCACTGAGCTGTTCGACAGGGTGTATGCGCTGCCTTTTGAAAGCTTGATCGATAAAGATGATGCCTTTCCCGTCAAAGGGTGGGCGCTCAATTCCAAGCTCATGAGCGTGCCGGACTGTCAGTCCATCATCAAAAAAGCCATTGCCAAACGGTTGGGACAGATCTATGGCAGTGCATGGTTACCCGAAACAGGGCCGATTCATCAGGTCCAATTTTCTGTGATGCGCAATATTGTGACGATGATGCTCGATACATCTGGCACGCCACTTCATAAGCGAGGTTATCGGCCAGAGGCCAATATTGCACCCATTAAGGAAACTTTGGCGGCGGGCATCGCAGATCTGGCACGCGTCAAAGCTGATACACTTTTAATTGATCCGTGCTGCGGTTCAGGAACGCTACTCATTGAGTCGGCGATGCGGGCGTTGCGTGTTCCACCTGGGCTCAAGCGCCGCTTCGCGAGCGAAAGTTGGAGTTTCTTGCAGGCCGCAGAGTGGCAGCAGGAGCGTGAAGATGGGTTTGCAGGTGTTCTGCGTGATGGACATTTCCGAGCGATTGGTGGAGATCTTGACCCCGAATTTGTAGAACTGACGCAGCGCAACGCAGCGCGAGCCAGCGTGGCGCAAAAGATTGCCTGTTCATGCGCAGATTTGGCTGATTTTGTCCCCCCCGATGAGCCGTTTGTGCTCATTACAAACCCGCCCTATGGCGAACGCATGCTTGAGAAGGAACAAGCCGAGACGCTCTACCGCACGATGGGAAAAGTGTTCAAGCCGGGAGAGGGGCGTAACTACTACGTCATCAGCCCACATGAGCAGTTTGAAAAGCTTTTTGGACGTGAGGCCAGCCGTCGGCGTAAGCTTTATAATGGCATGATAAAATGTCAATTGTATATGTTCTTTTAAAAGATAGAAAACCGCCGATCATCATAGGCATTTTGAGCTGCACCCCAATTGTTAGACAGGATGATATACTGTCAATAACGATTGGGGTGCAGCTCATTTCTATGATGACCGACGGTTTGTTATGGTGCTGATTGTAGATGTACGATGTGGGCGCCCAGTGCGGTGGCGTCGGTTGCATCGTGGGTGATGAGCAGAACAAGACGGCCCTCAATCCGACTGTGGATCAGTTCCATCATCAGTGCGCGCGCATCATCATCCAAACCTGACATTGGCTCATCAAGCAGTAAAAAGTCAAAGGGCTGTAACAGCGCCCGTACGATTGAGACACGTCGCCGTTGTCCGCCAGATAACGTTGCGACACTGCGCCCGATCATATCCTGAGATGAAAGTCCGGCCATTGTCAAAGTCTCAAGGGCCATCTCCGCTGAAAAGGAGGGGGGGCATACCAAACGTACATTTTGCAGTGCATTCAGGTGTTCCAGCAAGCGATCCTCTTGAAACACGGCACTGTTGCAACGTCCGGTAAAATCCAACACTCTTCCTGCATCGGGTTGGGCTAAACCGAGAAAAATATTTCCTACGGTTGTCTTCCCGCAGCCAGAAGGACCCATCAATGCGATGGGGTTTTCTGTGGACAATTCAAGTGAAAATTCGTTGAGCACGCATTTCTCTCCATAATATTTGCTGATGTTGCAAAGGGCAAGTGTCACAATGCGCCACCATCCTTCACAAAGTGTTCAAATCGACGTAGCAGCCAGAGAACAACCCGCTCAAACAAGGCACTGATCGCAATGATAACGGCTGTCCAAGCGAAGAGATCCGACGATTGGAGATAAAGTTTAGCCTGATAGAGTTGTTCACCAATTGAACCTGCTGGCCAGCCGATCACCTCGGCGGCAATGCCGGATTTCCAGCAGAGTCCCAACCCAATGCGGCATCCGGACAGAAAAAAAGGCATCACGCCAGGAAGATAAATATAAAATATGCGACGGGACAATGTAATGTCAAAGACCTGTGCCATTTCCAGTAACTTGCAATCAATGGCGTCGATTCCGGAGAGCGTGCTGGTGTAGAGAATAGGGAAGACCATCAGGAATGAAATGACGAGAGAGATGTTGTGAGAGCCAAACCACAGCAGTGCCAATATGATGAACGAAGCAACGGGAGTGGCCTGAATAATACTGACAATAGGGTGCAACAACTCTCGCACCACCGGTATACGTGCGGAAGCGGATGCAAGTGAAATCCCCAGTACAAACGCCAAACTAAATCCCGTTGTAATGCGCATCAGAGAAAAAGCAATGGTGTGCCAAAACGCTGACTTCCCAATTTGGGCAGCCAGCGTTTTGAGAACTGCCACGGGAGAGGCCAAAAACAGTTCCCCCATCGCCATACTGGCGCACTGCCAGACCAGTAGCCAGAAGACTACAGCCAGCAGGGAATACAGGCGTTTATCAGTGCTTGTAATAGAACGCTTCATCGGGCAGTTTTCCTCCAACCGAAGCAGGATTTTGCTCAAACAGAACCTGTAGGTAGCCTCCAGCCTTGGTCTGCATCTCGTCACCGTCAATCAAAGTGATGTTGCAGGCTGGAATGGCCTGTTTGGCAATGGCAGCGGAGGGGACAATGCCCTGTTTAGCAACCAACTCGGCCGCCACATCTACATTAGAATTGACAAATGCAACGGAATCTTTATACTCCTTAAGGAAGGCATTCAGGGCATCTTGGTTCTGCTCTGCAAATGCGCGACGTACTACTAATACGCCCGTCACGAGGTTGCTTTCGCCTTTGGCTACCCGGTCCCATTCAGCAGTCATATCAAGCGCAACCCGCAGATTTGGCATTTTGCTCATGACAGTAGTAACATATGGTTGCGGCAGCATGGCAATTCCCTGCTGACCCTCGGACAGAAGAGCTGCTATTTCCGAGGCCTCTGCCTTGTATTCGATGGTTACATCTTTCTGCGGATCAAGCCCATTCTGTTGCAACACATAGTTCAGCACATACTCAGGGGTTGTCCCCTTACCAGTCGAATAGATGGTTTTGC
>JAVVPJ010000046.1:0-1576 GCA_036655815.1 Oscillospiraceae bacterium | reverse complement strand
AATAGAGTGGATGGTGTCACCTGATTCGAGAATATAAAGGATCCCTAGTGTATTAATGGCAGCCATTTGAATTTCACCGTTGGTTCTGTTCCAGAGTACTGACGCAAGATTGGCAGGGATTGCTGCGGCATCGAGATTCCCTTTGCCCAGCTGCGCGACAATTTCATCAGCGGCGCCATACATTGTAAACGCATATTGATTGGCTGTCTTGTTGTCTGCTGCGTCGGCTACCAGTTTGACAAGGCCCATGGTGGTAGGCCCTTTCAATCCGGCAATGCGCAATGTGGATTTTGTCGAAGGCTCTGACAGTGGTGCGGATGAGAAAATGGAAGGCGCCATGGGCGCAGCAGTGCTGCCAGCCAGAGAAGGCGTTTGCGACGGCGTCGCGCAGGCAGAGAGAGAGAGAGCCAAAGCCAATGCGAGAAGAGGAGAAAAATGAACTTTTCTCATAATTTAATTTCGTCCTTTCGTGTGCCGCGTCCGCTCGTTTGCCAAGCAAGGCGCAGCCGTTCTGCGTCTAAGATACGGATACTGCTGTCATCCACGGCGATGCTGCCGCAGCGGGAAAGAGAACCCAATTCGCGAAACAGACTGGCACGGCTGATGCCGAGCATGCGGGACAGTTGCTCTTTGGAGGATATCGGAAAAACGCATCCATCTTTGTCCGAATTGCGCAACAGATAGCAGGCAAGACGTCCGCAGCAGGAGGGAATGCCAGCCAGTTCAACCCGGGTAGCCAAAAATTGCATTTTTTCATTACAGAGTATGAGATAGCGCATCAGCATGTCGTGATTTGCTGAAAGCAGAGATGCAAACTGTTTTTTAGAAATGAATACTACCTTGGCAGCACGGCGACAGATGAGGGTTGTAGGCATTGGATGAGATGCAAACACATTGCAGATACCAAATGCCTCTCCCGGTCCAAGGGTGGAGACAGCCAGCAAGCTTTCGTTGCAAGCAGAGGAAAACACATCGACTAATCCGGTTGCGACGATGCCAATACAAGGGATATTGTCCAAAGTATCAGAGACGTGTTCGCCGCGACAATATGCAGCGATGGACAGGTTTGTATGAATTGGAGCGACGCCGTCAAATAGTTTATTGAGGGCAAACGCCTGTTCGGCTACCGTATTGCGCTCCATCAATTTCAAAATAACGCCCCCTTTTTTGGACTAGATTGTATTAGGTGCCACAGAAAAATCCCCTGCAAGCTTGAGCGGAAACCGCCTCGGTGGAGTACAGATAGCATATCACATGGATGCCAATATTTCAAGCTTTATTGTCAAATAATCGTCTCGTATGATACTGGTTTATGAATGATATGGAAAACTCACCGGGGAGATAACATAAAATCATAGCTCTGAGGGTTTCCCTTCAGAGCTATGATTTGCATTTGGCCACGGTCGGTTATCATGTGATCAAAAGAGGAAAATTACTCCTGCTTGATCGCCGTCAGCGCCGAAATTTTAACCGCTCGATAGGCAGGATAATAGCCGGAGACAAGGCCGATCAGTGTGGAAAAAGCAATGGCACTAAGCACCAGCCACAGCGGAATGATAAATACACTGGCCATGGT
>JAVVPJ010000045.1:6788-7385 GCA_036655815.1 Oscillospiraceae bacterium | reverse complement strand
CGCCACCGCGCGCAAGATATTGTGCCTGTGCACGGCTGATCTCCATCTGCGAAAATTTCAGCTCGCTCGATGAAAAAATGAACATGCCGGTGGCGAGAATCGCGATGACCGCCATAATGGCCATTACAACCCCCAGCGCCATGCCGGATTGACTGCGCATCGTTTGCTTCATCGCCGCTCCTTTTTCCATGCAGGGGTCTGCATAGGCTTGATCAAATAATTACGCGCAGCATCTCTTCCAGAGAAGTAATGCCTTCACGCACCTTCAAAAGACCGTCGCCGCGCAGGGTGGTCATGCCCTGTTCCACGGCCTTGGTCTTGATTTCATGGTTGGAGGCGTGGGTGAGAATGAGGCTTTGAATTTCTTCCGTCACACGCAGAAATTCATAGATTCCACACCGCCCGCGAAAGCCCGTATTGTTGCAGGAAAGACAGCCATAGGGGTGGTAGAGCGTCACTTCACTCTCACCCTCCTCCATCGGAAAATCAGGGATTAAATCCAACAACGCATCCCGGCTCATCACATACGGCTTGCGACACCGGGGACAGAGCACGCGCACCAGACGCTGTGCCACAACCCCGGCCAGCGAGGAGGCG
>JAVVPJ010000045.1:1165-6740 GCA_036655815.1 Oscillospiraceae bacterium | reverse complement strand
TGAACGAAGCCCCGAGGCAAAGGTCATGCCCGCCTTGTCGTTCATTTGGATCTGATTGAGCCCATCCATACGCCGCTCAATGGGGTCCTCCAACGTGATGATGTTCTTGGAGGTGGAGTTGAGAGTGGCCAGCGAGGCGTACAACGTCGTCGATTTTCCGCTGCCCGTGGGGCCTGTGACCAGCAAAAAACCGTAGGGCAGTGCCAGCGTTTCTGTATAGCGCTCTTTTTGAGCGGGAGGAAACCCCAATTGATCAATGGTGATGAGCTGGCTGGTGCGGTTCAAAAGACGCAGGGTCAGCGTTTCACCATAGGCCGACGGCAGTGACGCAATGCGGATATCAATGACCTTATTGTCCACCCGAACCGTGGCGCGGCCATCCTGCGGAATGCGCCGCTCCGCAATGTCCATATTGGCCATGACCTTGATGCGCGACACCAATGGCGCGTGCATCAAGGAGGACTGCTGCATGATCTCGTGAAGCACGCCGTCGATGCGGTAACGAATGCGCAAATGATGCTCCTGCGGCTCAATGTGAATGTCACTGGCACCCGAACGAATGGCACTGTTGATGATCTGGCTGGCCAACAGCACGGCGGGCTTGTCCACAGAAGCATCAGAAACCTCAAGCTCTTCCAACTCCACGTTATCGGCCTCACCGCTCATCTCAATGCTCGCGCTGAGGTTGGCAAATTTTTCGAGAACGGCACGCAGCTCGTCATCCGAAACCACAACCGGCTGAATTTCCCGTCCCGTGATGAGCCGCAGATCGTCTATGGCCATCAGATCGTTGGGGTTTTTCATGGCAACCAACAGACGCTCGCCGTCCAGGCCGATGGGCATCGCATTGTATCGCTGTGCCATTTCGGGCGTAATCAGGTTGGATGCCGCCATGTCCACAGGGTTCTTGTTGAGAGAAATCAGATCGTATCCGGTGTTTTGGCTCATGGCCTGCGCAATGTCAACGTCGGTACAATAGCCCTGCTGTACCAAGACTTCGCCTAACTGGGTGCGTGTGCCTTCGGCTGTTTTGTGTTGCTGATAGGCCAGCACATCGGCCAGCTGTTGTTCACTAATGATCTTATTCTGTACCAGCCGCAGCCCCAGCGGAAGTTTAGCCATGGAACCAATCCTCCTTGCATGAATAGGACATCCTGACATTCCACTTCTTGTGGAGAGCATCGGAAAAGATTGCTCAGATCGGCGCGCTGCCAACATGACAGGTCTTTCCCACAGCACACATTTTGCGCGATGGCCTCACTCTGCTGTGTGAGGCCTGTCATGTGTCACACAGTTGCCAACGGTCGTTCTGTTACTCAACGGAAATATAAAAACGCTTTGGCCTGTGCTGTGACATGTCCCACTGCATCGGTCGCACGCGTCATCGTCACAGAATCTAAAATGGCCAGCTGCTCATCGCCTACCAGATCCTCCAGCAAGGCCATCACATCCCCATACTGACCCGACAGATCCACAGAAAGCGGAAGACGCTGCACCCCGGGAACTGCTTCCTCAGCACCAGAAAACGCAATGGCCGAGATGACGACGTTGTGCTTGCGTGAGTCGTCCGCGATGCGGTCAAACAGCCCGTTTTGATCAACACCCTTGGGCAACATGATGCCGAACTGCTCCATCGCGGTGCGGGTTTCCTCGTCGCGTGCAGCCGTCTGCCTCAAAACGGAGAGGCGTTGCAGATTTCCGTCCAACAACTGTTGCTCGGCAGCCTGCTGGACACGCCAATCAGAGACACCCAAAAGCTGATAGGCGGTCAGAATGAGCAACAAAAGACTGATCACTGCCAGTATCACAATAGGAATTAAAACCCTGCTATGACCCGTTTGCGCTTTTTCCATCAGCTACACCTCCATTACTGTTTTGGCTCCGTGAGAGCAATCGCAAGATGAAAGCGCACACCAGCATTTGATTGGCTGGAGGAGTCACAGCGGACATCGAAAACATCCGCAACAGACGCCAACGCGGCCAAGGTGCGCCCAATGTCATCATAGGTCGTGCAGCCACACTCAAACGACAGGATCCGTCCACCGTCGTCCGCTGCATTGGTTGACAAGCTTTCAAGCCAGACACCAGCGGGAAGCGCACCTGCCACGTTGTGGATGGAGGAACTCCATCCCGGATCCAGCGCCTGCACCGAGGCAATCAAAAGCTTGAGTGCACCGGATTCCTTCGCGGTTGTCTCATAGGGAGCCAGCATCAAAACCTGTTGCTGCATTTGCTGATTCTCTTCACGCAGCGCCAGAACGGCCTGATGTGCGGAAAAACGCATCATCGTGGCACACGCAGCCGCCACAACAGTCAGAATCGTCAAAAACAACATGACCCAGCGAATGCGGCGCAAACGAACCCCTTTTTGTAGGTTTTTTCGATATTCCAGCGGGAGCAGACTGACAAAGTTGTTCATCTATTGTTCCCTCCCAAGCCGCGAAGGGCCAAGCTGATGCAGGTCCCAAATCGGATGGTATCGATGCTCTCCTGCAAGGCAGGGTAGAGATTTGGCAGCGTGACCGGAACTTCGGCACATGCATTCAGCTCCATGATCAACTGATCCATCTGCGCAAAGCGCCCTATCATATAGATGTGGCTGACCTGTGCCGACCCCTGCGCTGCATAATAGTGCAACGAGGCGCGAATGTCATTTTCCAGCAACGCGGCTAACTCACCAATGGCGGCATCCTCCAATGTCAAGTCTTCATGCCGACCGTGGGCCAACGCCTGAAATCGTGCCGAGTGAGCCGCTGCGCGCGCCATGAGAATCTCACCGTCACACACAATCATCATGCTGAGCGTTTCGTGGTCAATATCGGCCAGCAGAAAGGCTTCTCCAGCGGGAACTTCGCTGGACACAACGGCACGCACCGATGCGAGAATTGCCGAATCAACATCCCGTACCTCATGCCCGACAGACTGCGCAAGGCCAAGCATATTGTCGAGAAAAACTTTTTTCGCACCCACTAGCAACAGATTGACGCTGGGACGTTCTCCTTCGCTCTGTTCACTGCATTCCACATAATCAAGCACAAGGTCGGCAACCGGAATGGGGATAAACTGCTGCGCCTGATACATGACGGCATTGCGCATCTTATCAGCTGGCACCTTGGAAAAGGAAGCCATACGAAGCAGAACATTTTGATTTTTGGCTCCAATGATCAGCGGAGCACCTGAAAAGGAATTCTCGCGCAATAAGCGTGACAGCAATGCACCTGCGGCGGGAACATCGGTGAACAATCCGTCAACCAGCAAGCCCTCCGGAAGGGCAGCACAGCCTGAGGCGACTAGGCGCGGAGCTTGCGGCAGACCAGCCAGCTCGACCGCACGTATTTCGGCGGCGTCCATCACAAGACCAACCGCATGGGATCTTTTACTTTTCACCATATGTATAGCCTCCAAATTTAGCGCTACGTGCGCCGACTACGCCGTAACAGCCGTAAAGATGGGCAGGTAGAGACTGATGAGCATTCCACCGACCACTACGCCGATCAGAACAAGCATGATCGGTTCGATCATACTGCCAAGGCTTTTGGTTAAGGTCGCCACATCGTCCTCATAAAATTCTGCAACCTTGTCGAGCAGCTCGGGCAGAGTGCCGGCCTCCTCACCAATGGCAATCATGTTGATGACCATGGGAGGAAATAGTCCGCTGGCACCCAAAGGCTGAGAAATGTTGCGGCCCTCTTCAATGCGTTGAATCGCCGTATTGACGGCTTGATCTACCAGATCGCTGCCTGCCGTGGGCCCGGCGCTCTTGAGAGCCTGCACTACGGGGATTCCACCCTGCAACAGCGTGGCCAGCGTGCGACAGAAGCGCGCAATGACCGACTTTTGAATGATGGGGCCAAACAGCGGAATCGTCATCTTATGCCGTTCCCAAAAATCATGACCTGCGCGGCTTTTTGTGAGATGCATGATGAAAAAAACAACAAGCGCCACACCGCCCAACCACACATACCAAAAGGTGCGAATGCTGTGTGACAATCGAAAGGTAAACTGTGTCACAGCGGGGATGGTGGCGGTTGCCGGAATAAAGCCCTCAAATATGGGAACCAGACCGACCAGCATGGCCAGAAACATGATGACGGCAAAGCCGCCGATCATCTTTGGATAGGAGGTCGCTGATCTTACATTATCATTGAGCTGCTTCTCTTTTTGAAGCTGATTCGAAAGTCGAAGCAATGCCGTTTCTAAAATACCGCCCGTTTCTCCCGCATCGATCATACCGAGATACAAGGGTGGGAATACCTTGGGGTGACGGGCAAAGGACTGCACCAGATTGAGCCCGCCCTCGACCGACGCGGAAATGTCCTCCAGCGCCTCTTGCAGAGTCGGATTCTCTGTTTGACGTGCTAGCGTGGAAATGGATTGCGTGACAGGAATTCCGGCGCCAAGCATGGCAGCCAGCTGCCGCGAGAATAGCGCAAGATCGGCAACTTTGACTTTCTTGCGGCTTCTTTTGCGCCGTATCGCCTGCTTGTCACGCTGCTCACGCAACTCCAGAACGGTCAAGCCGGTTTCTTGTAGGCGTGACACCGCACCCGGCTCATCGACGGCGGTCACCTCCCCTGTGATGACGCTGCCCTGCCGATTCATCGCCTCATATTGATATACCGCCATTAAAATCCTCCTTGCCAATCGGTCAGAATGCCGCCAGACGCTGAATCTCCTTCAAATCGATGCAATACTGCGCCATGACATCCGGTTGGATCCTGCCCTGCTTGAACAGTTCTGCCAGTGCTTGATCCATGGTTTGCATGCCCTGCGCCCGGGAGGTCTGCATGGTGCTGTAAAGCTGATGCTCCCGGCTTTCACGGATCATGGTACGCACGGGCGGGGTGTCAATCATGTATTCAATGGCCACCGCGCGATGACCATCCGTGGTGGGCACAAGCTGCTGCGCAATAATGGCTCGCAGCGAGCCGGATAGTTGTTGACGCACCTGCTGCTTGGAATCTGCCGGAAAAGAATCCACAATGCGCGCGATGGAAAGCGGCGCCGTCTGGGTATGCAACGTAGAAAGCACCAGATGGCCTGTTTCAGCGGCGGTAAGCGCAATGGAAATGCTTTCAAGATCGCGCATTTCGCCCACCATGATGACATCGGGATCGTGCCGCAAAGACTGCCGCAACGCTGCCGAAAAACTGTGGGTATCGCAGCCGACCTCCCGCTGGCGCACAGTGGCTTTGCTGTGCGCGTGCAAAAACTCAATGGGATCCTCAATCGTAATGACGTTGACCGCGCGGCTTTCGTTGATGCGGCGAATCATAGCCGCCATGGTAGTCGATTTTCCGCTGCCGGTCGGTCCGGTCACCAGAATCAACCCGCGCGTCAACGTGCATAGGCGCGACACATCTACCGGAAGGCTGAGGTCTTCCAGACGGGGAACCACAAACGGAACGATGCGAAAGACGGCGGCAAAGGTGCCGCGCTGCACGATGATATTGCCACGAAAACGGGCACAGCCGACAATCGCATAGGAAAAATCAAGTTCCCACTGCTCAGTCACCTCTGCAATCTGGGCATCCGTCAGCACAGCAAAGAGCAATGCCTGCACATCCTGTGGAAG
>JAVVPJ010000045.1:0-1155 GCA_036655815.1 Oscillospiraceae bacterium | reverse complement strand
AGATGATCCATCAGGAGCATCTCCCCATCAATACGCACGCAGGGAGGCATTCCCACCACCAGATGCAGATCGGAGCCCCGACGTTCCACTGCGAGACGCAACAGATCATCAAGGGTGCAGGAATATTGTGACGGAGTGGTAGAAAGACGCATGGTCACACTCATGGTCACTTTCCGCTTTCGTTAGAGATCACGGGGCTTTTCGGCAGATCAAGGCTAACCAGATGAGATTGTACAATACCATCGGCCGACAGTGAGAGGGTTACTGTTAATTTTCCGGAAAACTCGGTGGTTGGGGCGGCATAGATCACCATTTCCTGACCATGGCTGTCAGCGGCAATGGCAACCGACACAGCTGTGAGATTAGCACTTTTCAATGCATCCTGCGCGACGGCGAGTACATCCTGATCGGTAGTAGCAGAACCGGGAATGAAGGTGCCGGGTGCGTCGGAGGTTACATCAAACGTGTGGGTCAGAACACCGACGGCTTGTTCAACCAGTTCTTTTGCCAAGGGGGATGCACCATCGGGAGGCGTCGTTGTGCTTTCGGGAGGCGTCGTTGTACTGCCGGGAGGCGTCGTTATACTGCCGGGAGGCGTCAACGTGCCATCGGGAGACGCTGTGCCAGGGATGGAAGGAACAGACGGGGTGACGACCGGAGGGGCGAAGATGAAATCATTGGGACTCATTGAGAAGGTGCTGGAATTTTTGGAGCCGCCGCTTTTGACCCACTGGATGTATGTAGCATAATAGGGTACGGATTTGGGATCGTCATAATTCGGCGGGATGGTGACGTCTTCTTCATCTTTCATGTATTTGACGAAAGCTTCCCAACTGGTATCCGTTTTCTTATCCTCGTCGGAAGGAACGGATTGCAGACGTTCAATGGTCGCGTCGACTAGGGTGGCCATCTCGGCATCGGCATCCTCTAGATAGAGGAGATAGGCATTGGCATAGGGGAGAACCGAGAGATGATCGGAAACAGCTGTGCCCAGCATATTGCTGATATAATCTCGCATCCCCTCAACATATTCCTCAGTGGAGGCACGATAAATCACGACATTGTAGGTGTCCATCCGTGCCGAATCCATTCCTTCAAGCAGTTCCTCCACCTGTTCACGGTAATCACTGTTGCAATAGATGAAAATGGTCTGAG
>JAVVPJ010000044.1:861-7526 GCA_036655815.1 Oscillospiraceae bacterium | reverse complement strand
AGGGCCTCCACATACGGGGCACTTGACATTGACCCACGATTCGAGATGTGCCAGTGGAGACTCGCCTTCTGCGGTTGGCTCATAGCTCTTGACTTCAGGCAGCAACAGCGGCAACTGACTCTCATCCAGCGGCACATAGCCACAGTGGTCGCAACAAATAATAGGAATCGGTTCGCCCCAGTAGCGCTGGCGCGAAAAGACCCAATCGCGTAGTTTGTAGTTGACTTTTTCGTGGGCAAGGCCCTTTTTCTCCAAAAATTCAATGATAGCTTGCTTGGCCTCTTCAACCGTCATCCCGTCCAGGAAGCCAGAGTTAACCATCATGCCCGTCTCGCAGTCTGTGAAAGCTTCCTGCTCAACATTGCCGCCTGCCACCACTTCAACGATGGGAAGATTGAACTTTTTGGCAAACTCCCAGTCGCGGGTATCATGACCTGGCACCGCCATGATGGCGCCTGTACCATAACTCATTAAAACATAGTCCGACACGAATATAGGCATTTTCTGCTCATTGACGGGATTGATGGCCGCGACTCCCTCCAACACAACGCCTGTCTTTTCTTTGGAAAGCTCACTGCGCTCAAAGTCGGACTTGTGGGTTGCTGCATCCTGATAGGCGCGTACCGCTTCCCTATTGGCAATGTGTCCGGCCCACTTTTCCAAAAATGGATGTTCAGGGCTGATGACCATATAGGTTGCGCCAAATAAGGTGTCGGGGCGTGTTGTGAAGACGGTTAGCACATCGCCAGCCGTGGTGCCAAAATCCACCTCGGCTCCGGTCGAACGACCGATCCAGTTTTTTTGTGACACTTTAACCCGGTCTATGTAGTCAACCAGATCAAGGTCATCTATGAGACGCTGGGCATATTCGGTAATCTTGAGCATCCACTGACTCTTGACCTTCCGAACCACCTCGCCGCCGCAACGTTCACAAACGCCGCCCACAACCTCCTCATTGGCCAGCACCACCTTGCAGGAGGTACACCAGTTGACGGCCATCTCCTTTTTATAGGCGAGGCCATGCTTGAAGAGCTGCAGGAAAATCCATTGGGTCCACTTATAGTACTGTGGATCGGTCGTGTTGATCTCTCGATCCCAGTCAAAGGAAAGTCCCAATCTTTGCAGTTGCGTCTTGAAGTGGGCAACATTGTCATGTGTCACCTGTTCAGGATGAATATGGTTTTTAATGGCATAGTTTTCAGTGGGCAGACCAAAAGCGTCCCATCCCATGGGATAGAGGACATTATAGCCCTGCATGCGACGTTTTCTGGCTACAATGTCAAGCGCGGTATAAGAGCGGGGATGCCCCACATGCAGCCCCTGTCCTGACGGATAGGGGAATTCCACCAGTGCGTAGAACTTGGGCTTTGTGTAGTCCTCTGAGGCGGCAAAGGCCTTTTTTTCGGCCCAGATTTTCTGCCACTTGTCTTCCACTTCTTTAAAATTATATTTCACCACGAACCCTCCAACCGGCGTCTCCGCCGTATTTATCTCTAAAACTCCACAATGGGCGCGTCACCCCACAGCTTTTCCAATGCGTAAAACTCCCGTGTTTCCTTGAGAAACACATGAACAATCACATCATAATAATCCACCAGAACCCACGAAGCAGAGTTATAGCCCTCAATGCGCTTGGGGGTCATTCCCTCAACTGACAATGTTTTGTCAACCTCGTCCACCAACGCCTTGACCTGTGTGGTGCTTGTACCGGTAGCCACAACAAAATAATCCCCGATGGAGGTCAGTGTTCCGATGTGCAGGATGCGGATATCCTGTGCCTTCTTGCTGTCAAGCAACTTGGCAATTTGCTGGGCTCTTTCCAATGCTGTCATAAAATTACTCCTTTTTATTATGGAATGGCTATGGCCTCATCTGATGCTACCTGAGAAAATGGCCAACTGAAATCGAACAGTTTCTGAGTGCTGTCGTCTTGCGTCAATGCCTCCGAAGTGCTCGGCTCGGGTGGAAACTGCAAATAGAGATCCCACGGCGACACAGGGTCATTGATTCTGACCGTCTCATTGATCGCCGCGGCTAGCCGAAAACGATCAGCACAGAGCACCGAATATCCTTTGTATGTGGCTCCATAGGTTGGCACAGTGCGCACCGTGAGGTCTGCTTCCGTCAGCGAAAGGCCGGCCGAAATGAGTGCCGAGGCGGTGGAAAGTGGAATATCTGTTTTGATGTGTCCATAGCACCGTGCCGCAATTGTCACCGCCTCCAGACGTCCGACACCGCGCGCCGCTTCAAAAGCGCCCAGTAGAAACAGCTTTTGCATCTCCAGCCGTCCGAGATCGGCCAACTCATAACCCTTGCGATAGCGCAGCAGCCATTCGGCCTGCTCGCCCGAAAGGCGTTGCTGTCCAGCGGGTAGCGTCTTGCCAGGCAAATAATCGACTTCCCGTGGTAGTTGAACCTCAATGCCGCCCATTGCGTCGACCAATGCGCGTACCCCTGCGAGTGTAACAGCCAGCGATCCGTCGGTTTCCAGAGCAAACTGCGCTTTCAGGACACGCCGCAGACGTATGCAGGGATCTTTTGAGTCAAACGGTAGGCAAGCGGCATTGAGTTTTCCCGTTTCATACTCGGATCCGACAAAAAAATCGCGTGGAATCTGTAGGACCGCGGCCTTCTGTATGATGGGGTCAATGCGCACATAGAGTACCACATCTGCTAACATTTTTGTGTTGTCGATGCCGCACACCAAAATCCGGTAGGGATCTTGTGCAGCCGGAATCTCAGCCGTATCCACAGGCGCTTCTGCCGCACGCCGCGCACGTTGTTCCTGCTGTTCAGGGCACGAAGGTTCAGACAGATGGTCAGCCTTAGCCCCGATCTGGGGCAGGCGCAATACGACATTGGTTACCACCGCCGCAAGTAAAATAGGAGCAAGACATAAAACCCCTTTGATAAAAGGCCGCAAACGGATTCTCTCTCCTTTTTGGCCTAACCATGCTGCGCCATTGCTAGCTGGTTGTAGGCTTCAAAGGTTTCCTTCAAAACAGGGCGACCGTTCTTAGCCAAATCTCCGATGATGAATTGCATTGCTTTCAGCATTGCATCATCCAACGACTGATGTGCCAGCGCCCGCAGCATCTCCACACCCGGATAGTTGCGTTCCGCGCTGATAAGGTCAGCCATGTAGACAATGCGCTCAAGCAAAGACATATCGGCTCGCCCCGTCGAATGATACCTTATGGCATCTAGTATTTGGGCGTTTCGGAGATTTAATTCATCTCGAACATAAATCGAGGCAGCATAACCATGCCACACCCGACGGCTTTGCAAAAAGGTTTTGTCTAGTAGTATATCAGAACCCTCCATGATTTTCAACAACGCGTCATCCGGCATCTCTTTGCAGAGATCATGCAACAGCCCTGCGAGATAGGCCATCGTATTGTCGGCGCCATGGGAGCTGGCCAGCCTCATGCATTCGCTGGCCACGTTAAGTGTATGGGTGAAACGCGGACGCGACAGCCGTTCGCGCAGTAAACTGGTCAATGCATCGAGATCGGCATGAAGAGTCAGGGAACGTCCATAAAGGGCATTCTGCTCGATGTAATCCTCCACCTCCGGTGGGGCGGTGTCAGGTTTGTTCCCGGCGCGGATCTCAGTCGACGAGGTTACGAGCGGCTTGACCGCAATCACCTGAGCGGATGCGCCCAGCGCCGTTAAATGGGCACAGTGGGCATCCATGCGCGCCTCCTCATCCTCCTCACGGGCAACAGCGGCAATTCCAGCAAGGCGGAAGACTTCATCGACACAAAGCCATTGCTCCAGGGTATAGAACATATCACTTCCCATCAGCAAAAAAAGCTCTGCATCGGGAAACAGCATCTTGGTCTGCCGCAATGTATCGACGGTATAACTTCTTCCACCTCGGAAAAGCTCCATTTCATTGACCGTCACACGGGACAGATGACGTGTTGCAAGTCGACACATTTCTACACGGTGGCGCGCCTGTGCCACTGCACTCCCATCCTTGTGGGGTGGCAGTGCAGTTGGCACCAG
Organism: Oscillospiraceae bacterium; assembly: GCA_036655815.1. GTDB lineage: Bacteria > Bacillota > Clostridia > Oscillospirales > Ruminococcaceae > Yanshouia. The sequence goes on along the minus strand of JAVVPJ010000044.1, from coordinate 3,515 downwards.
CCAGAGCGCATCAAGAGAAAGCGCTTCCAGACAGCTTTCACATAACTGCACATGTCCCGTATGGATGGGATTGAAGGTTCCGCCAAAAATTCCTAATCGCATACGGTGCGCCTCCTCTCCGTCATCTCAGGGAAATCACAGGGTTTTTGGGATTGCGGCGGTAGAGCACAAAACAGCCGCCGATGGTCTGTACCGGAACCGATCCGGTTTTTTCAGACAGCAGCGTACACAGTTCTGCCGGCGTATAGGCCGACGACTCAAGCACGCGGCATTTGATAAGCTCTCGGGCGGTCAACATCTGCTCGACCATCGCAAGCTGTTCGTCGGTCAATTCTCCCTTGCCGAACTGGGCAATGGCATCGAGCGACTGCGCAAGGGAGCGCAACTTGGCACGTTGTTTGGATGTAATACTCATAGTTGTATGCTTTCCTCTCTGATACAGCCTCTTTGCTGTTGTCTATAAAAGCCGGGGAATGGCCCCGGCCAGCGCACGCAGCGCCTTGGCACGGTGGGAAATCGCATCTTTTTCCGCATCGGAACGCATGGCGAAGCTTTTCTCACCGACATAAAAAACAGGATCGTAGCCAAAGCCATTGTTACCGCTGGGCGCATGGCCGATCATTCCCTCACAAACGCCCTCAAAGATATGCTCTCCATTTTTTGTGATCAGCGCAACAGCCGAAACAAATCGTGCTGTACGCCTGACATCGGGAACACCGGACAGCTCTTCAAGAATACCCTGTATTTTGACGTCGTAGGGTGTTTCCTCCCCCAGATAGCGTGCGGAATATACACCGGGACGACCATCCAATGCATCGATGACAAGTCCGGAATCATCGGCCAGCGTTGCCTCTCCAGTAATGGAAAAAATAGCTCTCGCCTTAATGAGGGCGTTTTGGGAAAAGGTTTCTCCATCCTCGACCACATTGGCCAGTAGCGACGGATCGGAAACCGAAATCACTTCAATCCCTTGCGGTCCCAGAATGCGTATCAGTTCCCCCAGCTTATCCTGATTATGCGTTGCTGCGATGAGACATCTATTCATGTTCGCCACCAAACAGCGCAGCTGCAAACTCAACGGCATCGAAGGGAATCAAGTCATTCACGCCCTCCCCCACTCCAACAAAGCGCACCGGGACGCCCGTTTCGCTGGCAATCGCAATCACCACGCCACCTTTGGCTGTTCCGTCAAGCTTGGTCAGCACAATGCCATCGAGACCCGCCGCCGCTTTGAACTGTCGCACCTGAGACAGAGCGTTCTGCCCCGTTGTCGCATCCACCACCAGCAGCACCTCCGGTGTGTTTCCAGGCAGTTCCTTTTGGATGACGCGCCGAATTTTGGTCAGTTCATCCATGAGATTTTTCTTGTTTTGCAGACGCCCTGCTGTATCACAGATGACCACATCGGCCCCGCGCGCGACTCCCGCTCCTAATGCGTCGTGTACCACAGCAGCGGGGTCTGAGCCCTGCGAATGGGCAACCACCTGCGCACCGGTACGTTCGGCCCAAATGGACAACTGCTCAATGGCTGCCGCACGAAAGGTATCAGCTGCTGCCAAAATCACTTTTTTTCCGTCGGCGGTATAGCGAGCTGCCAGTTTGCCGATGGTGGTGGTTTTTCCCACACCGTTGACGCCTACCATCAAAATCACATGAGGGCGATTGTCTGCGGCATTGATAGGCGGTGACATCAGCAGATCGGCCACAACATTCTCAATTACAGGTCGAAGTTGTGTCCCCTCTGTCAGGTGCTCCTTTTGGGCGCGTTCCCGAAGACGCGAGACAATTTTGGCCGAGGTTTCGACCCCGACGTCTGCCATGATGAGTTGTTCCTCCAACTCTTCAAAATAAGCATCATCTATTTTGGCCAAAAAGGAGATTTTGCGTAAACTTTCGCCAAGATTAGAAAAAAACCCCATTTTATGTTTCTCCTTTGCAAAGTCATGAAGAGGGCATTCGAGAACAAGCGATAGAACAGCCATAGTCGTCTGGCTGAGGACAAGATGCTCAAATGTGAAAAGCCGTTGCGTCCCACACAAGGGTACTAACACTTCGCGCTTCAGAATCGTGCTAGACCACCACACTCTTTTCCAATTCTGATATTTTCAGTTCCAGCAGCTTGGATACGCCTTCCTCCTGCATGGTGACGCCATAGAGTACGTCGGCGCCCTCCATGGTGCCAATGAACTGCGTCCGATCTGTCATGGTACGCAGATAGGCAGCGAAGCGACTGACGTTCACATCATCCAGTGCCGCTTCAATCTCGTCCATAAGGCAAAAAGGTGCAGGGTTCACCTTGAGGATTGCAAAGAAGATGGCGATGGCCACAAATGCCTGCTCACCTCCCGAAAGCGCCGCAAGATTTTTGATGATCTTGCCCGGTGGACGCACGGTAATTTCGATTCCGCTTTCCAGCAGATCGTCCGGAACGGAAAGGGTCAGTGAGGCGCTCCCCCCCTCGAAGAGATCGGTAAACACCTTGCCAAAATGCTGGTTGATCTGTTCGAACTTTGTTTCAAAGATACTGCACATTTCAGCTGTCAGTTGACCAATCATCCGGGTGAGCTCGGTTTTAGAGCGTTCTACATCAGTTAGCTGACGTAACATGGTTTCGTATCGCAGTGAAACCTCACTGTATTCCGTAATGGCCCCCA
>JAVVPJ010000044.1:0-851 GCA_036655815.1 Oscillospiraceae bacterium | reverse complement strand
GAGTTTGCCACGCAGCTCAACAAGACGTCGATTGTCAGCTGTCAGGTTTTGGATAGGGCAGGCGATCTCCTCAGCGGCTGACCGTGTCAGTTCGTATTCATCATACAGTTTAGCCACCAATGTGGCCACCTCGACGTCCCCCGCCTTTTTCTGCTCTCCCAGCCGAACCAGCTCTCGATAAATTGCATCGCGCCGCCCCGAAAGTTCCCGCTCACCGGCGCGCAACTGCGTCATGTGACGTTCGCACTCATTGCGCATGACAATTGCCTGCTGTGCCCGCAGCTGATAGTCATCAGATGCGGTGTGCGCAGCGACAGCAGATTCCTTCAATTTCAGAATGTCTGCCTCCGCATCGGAAATTTCATGTTCCAACGCGGTGATGCGCCCGGCTAAATCCTCCCGCTGCTGCTCATTTGTTCCAATCAGCATGGAAAGGCGCAATGTCTCCTGTTCGGTTGCTGCGATGTCCCGTTCAAGGAGAAGAATTTTGGTGTTCTGTGCGGTCATTTGCGCAATCAGTTCGCTCTTACGTGTCGCCTGCACGCGTTCTTCCGTAGTATCCCATGCAATCTGCATTTGGAGCGTCTCCAACTCTTCAGATAGTTGTTTGACCATTTCTCCCGCGCTTCCGCTCTTTTTTTGCATTTCTTCGATGCGAGAATGGAGCGCTCTTTGTTCGTGACGGGCATCCTCTGCCTGCCGTCTGGCCTGTATGAGGCCCTTTGCCACGCGTGTAGCCTCGCTCTCACAACGGATGCGATCCTCACAAAGCGTTTTGCGCTGTGCCTCAACTACCTCCAACTCTGTCGCAACGGTAGAAAGCTCCCACGCAGCAGATTCCCGTCGTTTGG
>JAVVPJ010000043.1:0-7577 GCA_036655815.1 Oscillospiraceae bacterium | reverse complement strand
ACGGGCGCTACAGCCTGGTCGAAATTGAGCTGCACACCGGCCGTACCCACCAGATTCGCGCTCAGATGGCCCATGCCGGGCATCCGTTGCTCGGGGACGCAAAATATGGCCTTGCGAGAGACAATCGTGACAGCGGTTATCGCTTTCAGGCACTCTGCGCGTGGCGGCTCCGTTTTGATGCGGGTGACTCCGCTGAACATCTGGAATACCTCAACGGCCGGCTGTTTGAGGTGCCACAGGTGTGGTTTGTGAAGGATTTGAAAGACGGCACGCTTCAATAGGCCGCGCATGGCCGTTCTGAGCCGATTGTTTCAGCTTGTGTGTTTTCGCAATCCGTTCAATGGCTCCCCTTGTGAAATGAGGTTGTTTGTGTTACCATAAAAAAAAGATTTTGCACTTTGCTTGATGGAACACACAGCCCAAGCCAGTGAGAATGCAGGGATGAAATTACATGAAAATTATGCTTCCCCAATTGCCCAAGCAGTTCATCGAGGTGGATGACTTTTCTGCCTATGCAAAGCCTTTTCTCGCAGAAGAAGACCCGGTTTCTGCCATGAAAAGCTGTGCGACGCACACTGAGGCAACAGACTTTTTTAAAATCGAAATTGAACAGTGTCTGTTTGACAGCTGTGTGTTTCACCATTGCAGTTTTGAAAACGCAAGCTTTGTTGATGTGGTCTTTCAGTCCTGTGATCTGTCAAACAGTAAATTTTGCGGCGCATATTTTGAAAGATGCCAGTTCCTTTCTTGCAAAAGCATTGGCATCGACATGAGCGGTGCCGTCCTCAAGCACACCTCTTTTTCCCAATGCAATGTTCGATATGCCAATTTTGATCATTGCAAAATCGCCAGTGTACTGTTCGATCACGTTGACTTCACTGCATCGTCCATGACCGAAGCAAATTTGAAACGCTTTGAGGCAAACGACACGAAATTTGATGAGAACAACTTTTTCAGGACCATGCTTGCCACCATTGATTTTTCCAAAAATGACTTGAGGTCTCCTTTGCTCTCATCCCCACCGGTCGAATTGAAGGGCGCAACAGTCAGCATGTCTCAGGCAGCGGATTTGATCGCTCTGTGGGGCATTATCGTGCGCCCCTAGCGATTTTCACAAGAGCATCCACCACCCAACCGAATCAATCTCTTGTCCCGATGCCCACCAGCGTTTTCCTGCACCAAAAAGCCGCATGAATCAATTGTGATATGCTCCCCATAAGGTAGACACTCGAAATAACAAAAAGATTTCGAGACTACTTTATGGGGAGCATATCATTGATTCATGCGGCTTTGCCTTTTGTTAGAACAGCTCCTGCGCGCTCACCAGCCGGAATCCGGCATTTTCGAGTAACCCCGCTGCCTTGGCATTGTCATCCATCCGCAGAATGACATGCGCCTGTTGAGACTTTCGGCTGAGAAATGCGTAACAATATTCAACGATCGCGCCCTGTTCGAGCGCCTCCAAAACCTTTCCCAGCCCTCCGGGATGATGCTCTACGCCTACGGCCAGCACATCCGTGAGCGAAGTGTGAAAGCCTGCTGCCTCCAGCGCCGTGCGTGCAGGCACCATGTGATCCACAATCAAACGCAAAACACCAAACTCGGTGGTATCCGCAATACACAGTGCTTGAATATCAACACCATTTTGCCCCAATATGGTCGCTATTTTGGCCAACACGCCAGGCTTTTTTTCAGTGAATACGGAAAGCTGTTGGATGGACGTCATCACAATCAATCCCCCTTTTCATTACAATACGCGGTTGTCAATGACGCGTTTTGCTTTTCCCTCGCTCCGCTCAATCGACTTGGGAGACACCAAACGGATCTTCGCGGCAATGCCCAGTGTGGACTCGACAGCCCTGCGAATCTCTCGCTCCTGCTGTTCAATGAGACGCACCGCATCAAATTCCATCGTATCTGCCATTTCAACCTGAATCTCAAGAGTGTCAAGATTGTTGCTGCGGTTGATGACCAACAGATAGTGAGGTGGCATGCCCAGTTCCATCAGCACCGTCTCAATCTGCGAGGGAAAGACGTTGACGCCCCGGATGATGAGCATGTCATCGCTGCGTCCCATGACCTTCTGCATCTTGATGAAGGTTCTGCCGCAGGCGCAAGGCTCACGCGTCAGTGAAGTGATGTCATGGGTGCGATAGCGGATCAGAGGAAGCGCCTCCTTGGTGATTGTGGTGAACACCAGCTCTCCCTTTTCTCCATCCGGTAACGTCTTTCCTGAAACGGGGTCGATGATTTCCGGAATAAAGCAGTCCTCACTGATGTGCATCCCGCTCTGTGCTTCACACTCGTAAGCCACACCGGGGCCCATAATCTCAGAAAGGCCATAAATGTCGTGGGCTTTGAGACCCAGCAGCTCCTCAACCCGTTTTCTCATGCCATCTGTCCAAGGCTCTGCGCCAAAGATGCCGCACCGCAGCGAAATCTGATTCAGGTCGATGCCCGCGTCGCGCAATGCCTCTCCCAAAAACAGCGCATAGGAAGGTGTGCAGCACAATACTGTGGAATGAAAATCGCGAAGGATTTGCAGCTGCCGCTTCGTATTGCCGGTTGAGGCGGGAATGACCGACGCGCCGATCCGTGCGGCTCCATCGTGAATGCCCAGTCCCCCTGTAAAGAGCCCATATCCATAGGAAACATGGACAAAATCTTTTGCCCCTGCTCCCGCTGCCGTCAACGCACGGGCTGTGCAATCAGCCCAACAGTCGAGGTCGTTTTTGGTGTAGCCCACGACTGTTTGCTTGCCTGTCGTGCCGGAGGACGCATGAATGCGCACCACGTTTTCCATCGGTGTGGCAAACAGGCCATACGGATAATTGTCGCGCAGATCCTGTTTATAGGTAAAGGGCAGACGAGCCAAATCGTCTACGCTCTTGATGTCATCGGGGGTCATGCCCATCTCATTCAATTTAGCTCTATAAAACGGTACATTCTCGTAGACGCGACGAATGGTTTGTGAAAGCCGATAGGACTGCAACGCCTTGATTTCGTGTAGCGGGGCGGTTTCCGCTGGACTCCAGATGGACTTTTCCATGATGGGACCTCCTTTTTCTTTCGGAATTCTATTGCAAAAAGCTTATGTTATCTGCTTTGCACAAAGATTGTATTGTTATTTATATACTATAACTATATCCGTTTTCCCCACGTTGTCAATCAAATTCATCTCTCTGGGACAACATTTGTCGTTTCCCATCGAAAATTCCATGGGCAGATCTCGATCTTTCCCTAAAATGCCCAAAACGAATAGCCTGATTGCTCTTGGTCAACACTGTTGAAAATCACCTGTAACAGGAGGCCTATCGGATTTGTACAAGCGTTTGATTGCCAGTTTTTCAACGCTGGTGTTGCTGCTGTGCATTTTAACCGCACGGCTGGCGTTGTTGTCAACCGCCGACACCCTTTCGCAAGCAGCAACACAGCAGTCTACCTTTACGTTAGACATTTCTTCCACGCGCGGGCGCATCTATGACTTTGCATTGCGTCCCCTGACTGGACGCAATGGCGCATGGCGCGCCGCGGTGCTTCCCTGCGCACAATCGTCTGCCGTTTTGCTGCGCGCCATGCCGCCTGAGGAGCGTCCCGCATTGCTGCGCCAGATTGAGACTCTGATGCCCTTTGTTTGCACGGTGCCAACGGACGCGCTCTACGCCCGGGGAATTGACGTTTTCTGGATCCCGCAGCGCTGCACCGACGTCCAGACGGCCCTCCATCTGATCGGTGGTCTGGACGCGGCGACGGGTCATGGCGCCTCCGGCCTTGAAAAAGCCTATGATCAGCTTTTGACTTCGGCCGGTGGAACCCTGCGCATGCGCTACTCCACCGATGCGCTGCGCCGCCCCATCCCGGGCGAATCCCCCGAGGTGCTCAATTCGGGCTATCACACCGGCGCGGGTCTGGTTCTCACGCTCGACCGCGACATTCAGGAGCTGGCCGAACGAGCCGCCGCTTCCATTCAAAAGGGCGCGGTCGTGGTGATGGATCCGTATACTGGAAACATCAAGGCCTCTGTCAGCCGTCCCACCTACAACCCCAATGACATGTCCACAGCCCTCAACAGCTCCGATTCCCCGTTTATCAACCGCGCGTTCTACGCCTATCCAGTCGGTTCCACCATGAAAGTGCTCACCGCCTGCTCTGCACTGGAGCAGGGCGTTCCACCTTCGCGCACTTTTTGCTGTGAAGGCTCCGTTGAGGTGGGAAATGTCATCTTTCGCTGTCACAATCTGTCCGGTCACAATCTCCTCGACATGACGGGAGCGCTTGCGCATTCCTGCAACCCCTATTTTATCACACTGGCGTTGCAGATTGGCGGTCCCACTCTGCTCTTCAAAGCATCGCAGCTCGGCTTTGGGTGTGCAGCCGAGCTGGCGCCCGGCATGCGTACACAGCCGGGCACGCTTCCCACCCCAAAAGAGCTGATCGCGCCAGCCGCCACCGCGAACTTCGGCTTCGGGCAGGGCATTCTGACAGCCACTCCCCTGCAAATTGCGTCCCTGGTGTCGGCCATGGCCAACGGCGGTGGTGCCATTACCCCGCGCCTCGTCGAGGGCACAACAACTGACGGGAAGACGTTTGCTTCTCACACTGCAACCTACGCTGCTGTCCCTGTCTTTGCCCCGGCGGCGGCGCGCATGGTGCGCGACATGATGATCTCTGTCGTGGAGCAAGGCAGCGGCACCACTGCCACACCCCGTCATGGTGGAGCGGGTGGCAAGACCGCCTCGGCACAAACGGGGCGTTTTGTGGATGGCGTCGAGGAGGTGCACGCATGGTTCTCTGGCTTTTATCCTGCAAAAAACCCTCAATATACCATTGTGGTGTTGGTCGAAGGGGGCGACTCCGGTTCCGAGGCCGCATGTCCTGTCTTCAAAGCAATTGCCGACGGACTTGATGCCTTGCATCTGAACTAGTCTAACGATGTGATCAGCCGCCGCGCGACCAAACCGCACCTGGGTGCTGTCTGGCCGCGCGGCGGCCTTTCTTGTTTGATGTGGAGCATTCAATAATTTTGGCGTCTCTTTTGAGCTGATTTTCTCAGTACAACCACCACGCTCACAACGACTGCCAAAACCAGCAGCACCGGAATCAGCCAAAACGTAAAGCTTGCATCATTGGTCAAAAGCTCTTTCCAGCCCGCATCCATTGCCCTGTTGAGTTCGGAGGGCAGCGCGGTGAAATATTCGGCCTTTTCCAGCGTCTCTTTCGGGGGATAGGCAATGGGGTTTTCTGTGATTTCTTTGTCAAGCAGCTCCTTGCTCAACAGGTTGGGCGTTGAATATCCGATATAGGTGCAATTTGCAGCGCCAACCGCCGGCTCGCACATGAAGTTGATATACATCTCGGCCGCCTGCTTCTGCTTCGCGCCCTTGGGGATGCACATGCCATCAACGAAAATGTTGGTGCCCTCACGCGGAAAAGCCGCCGCAAGCTTGGGGTTTTCCTTGATCATGGTAAGGGCATCCCCCGCATAATAAGGCGCAATGGCCGCTTCCCCTGCGCCCATCTTGTCAAAAATCTCATCCATCACATAGGCCTGCACCACCGGCTTTTGCTCCTTGAGCAATGCCGTTGCGTCATCAATCTGTTTGGTGTCCTGCGGGTTGATGCCATGTCCCGCTTTTTTCAGCGCAATGCCATAGGCGTCACGCGGATTGTTAAACATCAGCACTTTCCCGGTATACTGTGGATTCCACAACAGATCCCACGTTTCCACATCGGTTTCTGGCGAAACCATTGTGGTATTGTAGATCAACACCACGGTCCCCCAAGTGTAGGGAATCGAATAAACATTCCCTTTGTCGTAGGGCATGTCAAGCAACGCAGGATCAAGATTCTTGAGGTTGGGAATGTTCTGGCGATCCAGCGCCTCAAGCATCTCCTCTGCGGCCATCCGCCCGATCATATAATCCGACGGAATGACCACGTCATAAGAAGCGCCGCCGGCGCGCAGCTTGGCATATAGCTCCTCGTTGGTGGCATAGTTGGTATAATTTACCTTGATTCCTGTCAAGGCTTCAAAGGCGCTGTTGACATCCAGCGAATCCTCTTCGCCGTTGGAAATATATTCGCCCCAGTTGTATACATTCAGCGTGACGTTCTGTCCCTTCAAGCGGGTATAATACGTCTCATCGGTCAAGGGGAACAACGCCGTACTGTCATAGGCCAGCGTTGGGAGTGACAGCAAAGCAAGCATCACAAGCACGAGCATCATGCAAGCGGTTTTTTTCATTGGTCCATCTCCTGTTTCCTGATTTCAAGGGTTCATTCAGTAGCTCTTTTTGAGCCGCTCCTTTTTGGAATCGGCAAGGTTTGACAGCATCAGCGCCGCCAGCACCACCAAAAAAATGATGGTCGAAAGCGCATTGATCTCGGGCGAAACCTTTTTGCGCGTCATCGAATAGATTTGAATGGGCAAGGTCTGAAAATTGGGTCCGGAAACAAAATAGCTAATCATAAAGTCATCCAGCGAAAAGGTGAACGCCATCAAAAATCCTGACACGATGCCTGGCATAATCTCAGGAATCACTACCTTGACAAAGGCCATGACTGGAGAACACCCTAGATCCAGCGCCGCCTCGTAGATGAATTTGTTCATCTGTCTCAATTTCGGAATCACATTGAGAATTACATAGGGAATGGAAAAGGTGATGTGCGCCAGAATTAACGTGACAAAGCCAAATTCCATGCTCAGGCTCCATCCAAAGTGCGCGCTTAAAAAATCCACCGCTTTTTGCCACGACACAAATAATAGCATCAGCGACACGCCTGTGACAATCTCGGGATTGATAATGGGCATATAGGTCAGGTTGAGCACCAGCGAACGGGTCATGCGCCCCATGGCATTGATGCCAATGGCGGCCAGCGTGCCGATGACTGTGGCAAAAACCGCCGAAATCACCGCAATGATCAGCGTATTGCCCAACGCTGACAAAATCGCCTCGTTGGTAAACATCTTACGATACCAGTCAAGGGTAAAGCCTGTCCAAAGCGCACGGGATTTTGATGCGTTGAATGAGAACATGATCAGCACCATAATAGGCGCATAGAGAAAGGCCATCACAACCCCGATATAGCTACCGCGCAACGCGCCCCCACGTTTCATATAATCATCCCCTCCTTGTCCTCCTCGTTGAGCTGGTCGAGCATGCTCATACACAACAAAATGAGAACCATCAGGCCCAACGATATGGCCGCACCAAGGTTGGGATTGTAGGCAGTCCCGAGAAATTGAAGCTCGATCAGATCTCCAATCATCAGATTTGAGCCGCCGCCCAGCATCCGTGATATAATAAAAGTGGAAACCGCCGGCACAAACACCATGGTGATCCCCGTCATGACGCCCGGCATAGACAGCGGAATCACCACCTCGCCGAACACCTTGCGCGTCGAAGCGCCCAGATCCTGTGCTGCTTCGATGAGTGGCTGCTCGATTTTGACCATCACGGAATAGAGCGGCAGAATCATAAAAGGCAGGTAGTTATAGACCATGCCCAGCACGACTGCCCCTTGGGTGTTGATCATTTCCAGCGGCCCCACGCCAAAGTTGGCCAGAAAGCGGTTGA
>JAVVPJ010000042.1:0-7677 GCA_036655815.1 Oscillospiraceae bacterium | reverse complement strand
GATCAATCTAACTGTTCTCCTCCTGTGTGATAAAGGTTTCGTCCCGCGAAAGCCCAAGCTCCTGCAAAACAATTTCTTCCTTCTCACGCATTCTTCTTGCTTCGATGCCGCCCTGCTCGTGGTCGTATCCCAACAAGTGAAACATCGAGTGGACTGTTAAAAATCCGATTTCCCGTTCAATGGAATGCCCATAAAGGCGAGCCTGTTCGCAAGCCTTCTCCATCGAGATCACAATATCACCCAGCAGGCGCGCGCCCGTCTCACGATTGGTTTCATACTTTCCGTCTTCCCCCAGAGGAAAAGATAACACATCGGTGGGGACATCCTTTCCTCGATAGGTAGCGTTGAGCTCCTGAATGTCGTCGTTGTCAGTAAAACTCACGCTGATTTCTGACGATCCCTCGATCCCTTCAAGCGTCAGTGCAGCGCTGCAGCAACGTTTGATCAGCAGACGTGTCCCAGTGGGAATCCTTACCTTTTTCTGGCGATTGCCAATGTAAACTTTTGCGGTGGCCAATGCCATCACTCCTTTCTTTCCGGATGCTGACGATCATCATATTTTTCGTAAGCTTTGATGATCTCTCGAATCAAGCGGTGGCGCACCACATCCTTCTCGGTGAGCCATACCGCCTCAATATCCTTGACACCATCCAGCACCCGCACTGCCTCAAGCAATCCGGATCGCTGATCCGGAAGATCAATCTGCGTGACATCCCCTGTGATCACCGCCTTTGATCCTTGTCCTAGGCGCGTGAGCAGCATCTTCATCTGTTCCGGCGTCGTGTTCTGCGCCTCATCAAGAATGATAAAGGCATCATCCAGCGTCCGCCCTCTCATATAGGCCAACGGCGCTACCTCGATGTTGCCCCGCTCAACATAACGCTGGTGGTTCTCAGGTCCCAGCATATCAAATAGTGCATCGTACAGCGGTCGCAGATAAGGGTCCACCTTGTCTTGCAGATCACCGGGCAAAAATCCCAGCTTCTCCCCCGCCTCCACAGCCGGCCGCGTCAGAATGATGCGGTTGATTGCATGTGCCCGAAACGCCTGCACCGCCATTGCCACTGCCAGATAGGTCTTGCCTGTTCCTGCGGGACCGACGCCAAACGTAATGGTATTGCGACCAATCGCGTCAAGATAGCTTTTCTGCCCCAGCGTCTTGGCCTTGAGTGGACGCCCCTTGGCGGTGATGCACACAACATCATTGGAAAGTTGCTCAAGCCTATCCTCCTGCCCCTCGTCCACCAATCCCATTACGTAGCGAATGTTCTGATCCGTCAGAGCCTCGCCCCGGTTGAGCAGGAGAAAGAGACAGTCAATACAGCGCCCCGCCAGACTCACCCGTTCCACATCGCCTGACACCTTGATGTCACCGCCGCGCATGACGACGGACACCCCATAGTGCTCCTCTAAAATGCGGATATTCTGGTCGAAGCTTCCAAATAGAGCCAACGTATGCTCCATCCTATCGACACTGATGAGTTGTTCAGCCATGCTTCATCGCCCTTCGTCCGTCGGCGTGACATCCGCCCACGGCACAAAATATCTCTCAAACGCCATGGCCCTCCGGGCTCCAGCATTCAAAAAGCTGTGACGTCGTTTGCGGCGACATCTCCGCCGGGCAGACGTTGCCCACCCACTCACATTCTCAATGCGAGCCGTCTTACGCAGTCATCCACCCGTAAGGAAGAGAAAGCCCGGCACATTTGTCCGGACTCTTTAACATTTTGAAAGCCATGAAAAATCATCAAATTTATAAAATCAGGGAGTAACGCACAGTTTTGATCTCCGCTGACGAGGATAGTATGCCCAGATCGCGAAATTATGATTATTATAGCACATTTTTGACGTAAAGTCCGCTAATTTATAAAAATTTCAGCTGTTTGCGCAATATCCCTCTCCAGCAACAGCTCGGCTGTCATCACACAAACGCCCCGCTCACATGACGTCTCCTCACGGCGCTGCAACAGTGCGCCACCCTGTAGCCGGAGGTGTTCCTCCATGGCCAACATGCGAGCCGCATGGGCGCGTGCTTCCTCCTCTGTCAGTATTTCGGTATAGCGTTCCATCGGCGTCGTCTCTGTCATCTCCCACTCGACGATCGGACGATTCCACAGCCTTCTCATCTGCGTTTCTTCGTGAAACTCGCCCTCGCGTGATGTGGCACCGGGCAACGACAGTGGCAGTCTCACCCCCGCGAGCCGCAACGTCCACCGGCACGTCGTCTTTCCTGCGGGCCGCAGCGCCGTTCGCGTTTGCGGCGCCTCAACCCGTACGGTATCGTAGACCTGAGCGACAGCCTTGGCCCGCGCATACACCAAACGTGTGTTGTTGTGGCCGTCCTGCATGACACCGCTGACAATCACTTCTCCCTTGGAAACGGTATTTCCCACTCGCACCAGTGCCTGCCCCTCATAAACCTCAAGTACGCGCAACTGACCGTCACACGCTGCCACAATATTGGCAACGCGGTCGGAAATGTCGATAGGTTCTGGTGGCATCGTGCGTTCCTTCACCTGGACATGGGCCGTGCTCCCCATCAGATTGATTGCAATCCAAGCAATGCGCCCGTCAAGCAGCATCATGCGCCGCTGCATCACATGAACGTCAATGCTGCGCGCCGACACGCCGGGATATAACCCAAGCGTATCCAGTGCGGTCACTACCTCGCTCTGGTCAATGATTTGACAGCCCTCGACCTCCACACTCCAGATGCGGCTGGAAAGCATGGGCAGCAACAGCACCGCCAGCACAAACCCCACGGCGATGCCCCACCGACGCCGATATCGTCGACGCAAAAACGGCCATCCTCGCCGCACCGTCACGCGGGTGCGTACGCCCGCCTGCTTGGTCAGTGGCCGCAACCGTCGATAACGAGATGCGTAGGTGTTGGCCTCGCACCCGCCTTTCGCCGGATGTACACCCCAGAGGGGAACCCGCTTGCATATGCACAGGTTCACCAGCCGCTCGGGGAATGCCCCCAAGATCAGGAAAGTAACAGAACCGCGCACATAGCGCAGACATCGGACCAAAAACACCCATGCCGCCCCCTCGACCTCACATTACAAATTCCACCGACAGAATCAACCCCGAGATGACAATTCCGCTGCGATCCAGTTCCCCAATGGCAAGCCCACGCCCACGAAATCGCACCATTGTGCCGCTCCCCGACATGCGAATGCACTCCGTGCTGTATTCAAGTACGCCGCCGCTGCCCTCAACGATGGCCTGTCGATTGCCATTCAGTTCAATGTGCAGCAGCCCAGAAGACAAGGTTGTCTCGGAAAGCTGTAAAAACTGTGCAATGGCTCTTCCTGCTCTCGGCCCAAGCGGTGTGTTCTCCCTGTCCTTTCGATGACGCATGCAGTCACTCTCCTGTCACAAATGTATATGCCAATGAGATGCGTTATATCCGTTTGGGTGCATTCATAGACTGTGGGTGGGGGGAGTAAACAGATGATTCGCCACTTTTTCTTGGCCACCGGCTGCACGCTACTCGGCGTCCTTTTGTTGCTTGATCCCGCACGTGCGTCAGCGGGCGTAATGGCTGGGGCTTCGGTGTGGTTTCACGTACTCTTGCCCTCGCTCTTTCCCTTTATGGCGCTGGCTGGATTTGTGGCGCTCTCGGGGATGGGACGGCTCATCGCATTGCCATTGCGCCCACTGACCCGTCTGCTGCGTCTGCCTGACGAGTTGGGTGCCACCTTGCTCGCATCCTTTGTAGGGGGATATCCTACGGGGGCACGCACCCTCTCAACGCTGGTAGCGGCGGGGCGCCTAGGGCGAGAGGATGCCGCCCGCCTGCTCCTGTTCTGTATCAACCCCGGGCCGGCCTTTCTGGTCGCGGCAGTGGGAAAGGGCATGCTCGGCTCCGCGTCGGCCGGCTGGTTGCTGCTGCTGGCACAGACGCTTTCCTCTCTGACCATTGCATTGTGGGTTATGTGGCGCGGCGGGTCAGTCTCTGTTTCGCCGCTGCCCCCGATGGGTTATGCAGAGGCTTTGGTGACTGCCGTCTCAGACGCAGCGGGCGGCATGCTTTCTGTGGGAGGATATGTGTTGCTTTTTTCTGCACTTTCGGCACTCATCACTCCTCTTCTCGGCGGTGGGCTACCTTCCGCACTTCTGACGGGATTGTTTGAGGTCACTGCGGGATGCAGTGCTGCTGCGCAGCTGGGCGGACGCACCGGCACGTTACTCATTGCTTTTCTGATCGGATTTTCAGGACTTTCCGTGCTTTGTCAGGCCCTCGCGCTCGTCTTTTCCGCTCACATTGTTCCTCGGGGACTGCTGCGGACGCGTCTCGTCGGTGGACTACTGTGTGCCCTCTGTTTCAGGCTACTGTTGCGCCTGTTCGGCACTGCGCTGCCCGTCATGGCGGGTGGGCCGCCTCTGCCGATTGCTGTTTGCTCGGTTAATCGGTTGCTTGGGGCGCTGTGCGTCATGGGAATGATCTTTATGCTGTTTACTCACCGCCTGTGGGAACAGATGCAAGGGAATAAATTGTGATGGCCTTTTTCGACATGATATGATAAAATGATGTTATTGCAATATATCAGCAAACACCGTTCGCCGCTGTGTTCTGCAGTGGCTGTGAATCGTTTGGGAGGGACAATCGGAATGTTTCAGCCACCTCTTTTTTCTGTGGATATGGATCCGGCTTGCGCATGGTGCGTTTATGGCGTGCCAACCGCCGACGGAGAGGTTGTTTTGTGCAAAAAGCGTGGAGTGGTAGCGCCTTCATTTCATTGCCGTTCCTGGGTCTACGATCCGTTGCAACGCAGTCCCAAGCCACCGCCACCCCTGAGGCACTATGATCTTGACGATTTTTCTCTTGACTAAAAATTAACGTTTTAATCTATATCAGGACAACCATACAAAGGAGATCCATGAAAGCAACCAAACGACTGCCGACTTTGTTTCTGGCTCTATTTTTAACGCTGTCGCTGTTTCCCTTTGTTGCAAAGGCTGCCATGCCCGACGACACCCCGCTCAATGCCATGGTGGTGCGTTCTCTGCACAACGCCGATTTCCCGTCGGCTCCCAACCGATCAGCACGGACTTTGCGGCGTGAACTGGCCGAGTTGACCGATTACGCCGCAGCAGCGGGCTACAACGCCATTCTGTTTGAAGCACGTCCTCAAGGTGACGCGCTCTATGCCTCTGCGGTCTTCCCCACCAGCTGCTCTCTCGTCAAGGAGCAGGGAGATTTCACGTTTTTCGACCCGCTCAAAGAAATGATTCGCGCTGCAAAAGAAAAAGGTCTTGCCGTATACGTCCTCGTCGATCCCTATGCGGTGGGTCCTGAGAAAGAATCCTTGTCCCACTCCCACCCGGGCATAACCGATCCCTCCCTGCTGATTCCCATGGGAGACAGCCTGTTGCTGGACCCGAGAAACGACGAAACCATTCGTCTGAACGCGCAAGATCTCGGCACAATGGCAAAAAAATATAAACCGGCAGGTATTGTGCTGCAAAACCTGTATCCAACCGACGGATTGGACACCGCCGCCCAGCGCCTCGTGGAAAGCGTCGCCACTGCCATTGAGGGCCACACGTCTCTGGGCGTCGTGCTGCCCGACTCGCTGCTTGACATTTGCGACGTGAGCTTGATTGCACCTCACCTTGAGTTGATGTTTCCCGTCATCGATCAGGCAGTTGGCTTGGAAGGTGCCGGTTTTGCCGCACGTCTGTCGGCTTGGCAACAAGCTGCCCCCCGTTGCTGCCTTGTCCCCCTGCTTGACGCCCACGTTCAGTCCTTCACAGGTGATCTGCCCGACAAGGTGTTCGCCGCCCGAACACAGGGTGTCGAAGCCCGCGCCGCCGATGGCTACCGTGCGCTCAGGTTCGGGAGCTACGCGCAAGGCGATCTGCTTGCCTCTGTGCAAAATGCCTCCTCCACCATGCCGGTCACAATTGCCTATGCCCCTGCGCAAGCGCTGACCATCACGCGTCCAACCGGCTCCATTACAACGACTGCCACCAGTTATTTTTTGATGGGGACCTCCAACCCTGCGCAGATACTGACGATCGACGGAAAGGCTGTCGATCGCAAAACCGCCGATGGTGTCTTCGGCGTACTGGTCAAGCTCTCAGAAGGCACCAATACTTTTACACTGCGCCAAGGAAACAGCAGTGAAACCGTTACCATCCGCCGCACCGCCGGCGCGTCGTCATCCCCTGCCTCTGCCATTTCCACCATTGTGTCAGCATGGCCCGTCTCGTCGGCCATTGCCCCCAATGGAGAGTCATTGACCGTCACCTGCACCGCCCCTGCGGGCAGCAGCGTCACAGCCTCAGTGGGCGGCATCACTGTATCTCTCAAACAAAAGTCTGCCACGGCCGTCTTGGGGATCCCCGCCTCCTTTGTGGGAACGCTTGCATTGTCCGGTGCGGCCAACGGCACAGTCAAAAGTCTGGGTCCCGTCTCCTACACACTATCCCTGAACGGCAAGACCTCCACCATTCTCTCAAAGGGCAATGTCTACGCCTGCGGAGACGGCGCCCGCCCCACGCTGCGCGTCATCGACCACGTATCCTCTGTATTTCCCGATGATACAGTGACGGAAGGAAGCTATCGCGCGGTCTACAAGGCTGGCACACTGGAGGATATTTCATCGCAGATGGGCGAATATTATCGTCTGGCCTCGGGCGGCTACATCAAAAAATCCACGGTGGAGGTACTCGAATCCGAAGCGCCACGAACTGTCTCGATCAAGGCCATTGAGGCCCGCCACACCGATCGTGCCGAGCAGTTTGTTTTGGTCGGCACGCCAGGTCTTCCCTACACCTTTGTGGATGGGGAAAACGGCGTTGTCACATTGACGCTGCATGGCATCACTGCACTGCCTGAAAAAATCGACACCAACAGCTCACTGTTCTCCTCCATTGTCTGGAGCATGGTCGATGGCGAGCTGCAATGTGTTCTCACCCCTGTCGACCCCAATCGTGTTTGGGGCGTCGATCTGCTACCTAATATTGATGGAGACGGGTCCATTCTTTATCTCAAGGGTGCGCCCCGCCTCTCCGGCATCGTGGGCCGTCCTCTGGAAAATCTGCGTGTCGTGCTCGACCCCGGTCACGGCGGCAACGACTCCGGTGCTCTTTCGGTGCTGGGTGCCAACGGTGCCGATGAACGGGAGCTGAACTGGGCCAATGCCATCATGCTTAAAATGCGTCTTGAGCAGTTGGGCGCCTCGGTCACATTGACGCGCGATGGCAACGACGACACCCGTTCGCTTTATGAGCGTATGGCTGTCGCAGAGGAGATCATGCCCGACTGCTTTATTGCGATACATCACAACTCGGTGGCCGAGTCGGTGGATGCCTATCTTCATAGCGGCGTCGAGGCATACTATTATGAGCCTTTTGGCAAGGCACTGGGTGAGGCAGTTGTCACCCACGTTGCCGCTGAAACAGCCGTGCGGGATTTCCGGCATGTGAGTTGGGACTATTACACAGTCACACGCATGCGCTACACGCCCAGTATTCTGGTCGAGTTGGCCTTCGTGCCAAACCCCCTAGAGTATCGCCGCGTCTGCGACCCCACCGAAATCTACAAAACAGCCAACGCCATCACAGCCGCACTGCTTGAGCGCATTTCATCCGTCGGACAGGCAGCGGTATAAGCAGGTCTCGTCCACCAGTGTGAAGTGGACATGTCATGGTGCTCAACCTACC
>JAVVPJ010000041.1:6481-7768 GCA_036655815.1 Oscillospiraceae bacterium | reverse complement strand
TCAAGCCGCGACGGAGTGCGGCGAGATCGCCGACCACCTGTGCCCTGTCGGAGGGCGAGCAATATTCCCCCTCTTCCTGGTTTTCTTTCTCCCGGGTCGCGTGCCGTCCGGCGTCTGCGCGCTGTTCCTGTTTCCGTGATTGACGGCCAGTCCGCGTTGATGCGTCTTTGTGCGACTTGTTCGTGCCAGACTCCTCGCCGCGCGACTGCTTTGTCGAGATTTCGTTGTGGGAAAGCCCACCAAAAAATTGTGCTAGATGTCCGAGTTGTTCATTGTCCTCATCCTGTTCCTCTTGGGGCTCACTCGCCATGGACATTGACGCCTCGTCGTCATCCTCATCCATGCCTGAAAACGGCCGCTGCATGAACTCGCGCACCTTTTCGCGCCTGCGCTCTTCAAACTGGTCATCCGGAGGCTTGACAGCAGACATCACCCGCGTCGCACCCAGATCGGGTTTGGAGTTGGCTCGCCCGATTGGCAGATCCACTCGGGTGTATTCCTCATCCCGCGTAACGGACCGCTCTGCTTTGATCAGAGGCAGCTGTTTTTCGTGAAGTGGCGTGTCGAACTCCTCTGTCAACCCCGTCATGCGAAAAGGTGTCGCCGTACGCGGCTCGACCGATCGGGCCGGTGCTGTCGTCTCCGTCACACGCTGCTGCGTAGTGGAAAGGTTGCGCTGTTCGGTGCGCCGCAACTGTTCATCCGACTGCTCCTTTTTGCGCCGAACCTCTGCCAGGATTTCATCTACACTGTAATTATTGGCCATTCCTATCCCCTTGCCCTCTGTTATGATCGGATGCGAACGGCAACAGTCCCAATCGTTGTCGCGCAATCTCGTACAAAAGCACACCGGCGGCTACCGATGCATTGAGTGAATTGACCTTACCACACATCGGCAGGCTGACAACAACATCACTGCGTTCGAGCAACAGCCGAGAAATTCCTGATCCCTCCGATCCTATCATGAGCGCAACGCCCCCTGCATAATCGACCGAGCACCAGCTTTTTCCACCCATATCGGCAGCATAGATCCACACACCGCGCTCTTTGAGGGTTTCAATGGCAGCGGCAAGGTTTGGGACTCTGGCCACCGGGATATGCAGTGCAGCGCCCGCCGAGGCGCGTAACACGGCGGGGGTCAGTCCCACGCCGTGCCGTTTGGGAACAATGACGCCATGAACGCCCGTCGCATCGGCGCTGCGAAGAATGGCCCCCAGATTATGAGGGTCCTCAATGTTGTCTGCAATCAGAAAGAGTGGGGCTTCTCCCCGTTCAGCCGCCCGCGCG
>JAVVPJ010000041.1:0-6471 GCA_036655815.1 Oscillospiraceae bacterium | reverse complement strand
ATATTGGCAAGCGGCAATTTGCGCCGCGACTCCCTGATGATTAAGGCCTTTGCAAATTGCATCAAGCTTTTCGCGGGTGACCTCCTTCACTGGAATGTCCTGCTCCCGGGCAATCGCACGGATGCGCAGCAACGAGCCTTGAGGCTCAATCATCCAAATCTTATCCACCGGCTTCCCCGAGCGCAACAATTCGGTCACCGGATTTCTCCCCGCGACTAGCCCCTCCGGGATTAGATTCTGTCGTTCCTCCATATGTTCCTCCATCGGTTCCCGTACGCGTCAAGCGTCTAATTTGTGTCCTGTCTATCACTACCTTGCACGATGCAAAGGCCGATATCACAAACGGTCACATGCTGCTATTATATCACATTGTCTGAGGGACGCAAGAGTGCGGTCCGCACTCCCGTTTGGAAAGGTCAATTTGCGCCGGTTTGACTTGCTTGCCTCCTATATTCATTTTGAGCGCACGGTCGACATGCGATGTCGGGCCTGTCCTTCACGGGCATTTCTTTACCCTTTGTAAACTTATTTTTAGGTTTTCACCGTAAACATGTTGAAAACTCTGTTGAGAGTGTGGAAAACTCGCTCTTTCAGAGCATATTGTCCCTTTGGGGAATGCTGTGGAGAATTACTCTCCTCACAAAATTTTGTTACCTACAGTTAAACTGCCTTGCCAGTTTCGACAATCTCTTGCATTTTTCGACCGTGCTGGTATACTAAAAGTGATGTATAATTCCGTTTGGAGGGTTAAATCCCATGCAAAGCCTTGTTGCACCATCTTCTGTTGTACTGCCAAACTTAAATGGCTTTCATCTGCGTCAAACCCTACAGTGCGGTCAGTGCTTCCGCTGGCGCGAAATCTCCGAGGGCGTCTTTGAGGGAGTCGTGCGCAACGCGGTTTGCCGTGCCTCGATGCAGGGGACGTCTCTTGTGCTGGATGGCGCGACTGAAGAGGACTTTACACGCGTCTGGCGATGCTATTTTGATCTCGACACTAATTATGATGCCGTGCGTCTTGCATTGGCTGCCTATCCCCCGCTCGCAGATGCCGTGCGGTATGCCGGGGGCATCCGCATTCTAAGGCAAGACGGTTGGGAAGCGCTAGCCACTTTTATTCTCAGCCAGAACAACAACATCGTTCGCATCACTGGGATTGTTGCGCGTCTTTGCGAAACCTTCGGTCAGCCGCTCCCCGGAGGATATCATGCTTTTCCAGGCCCTGCACAGCTCGCGGGACTGACCCCGGAGGATCTTGCGCCGTTGCGCGCCGGTTTTCGCGCCCGTTATCTGCTTGACGCAGCCTGCCGCGTTCAAAGCGGAGATGTTGATCTAACGGCGCTGTCATCTCTGCCTCTTTCTCAGGCGCGTGCCATGCTGATGCGCATCGTCGGCGTTGGTCCCAAAGTGGCCGACTGTGCACTTTTATTCGGGTTCTATCGCCTGGAGTGTTTTCCTGTGGATGTATGGATTGCACGCGCGTTGCGTGAGGTGCTTCCTGATGGTCTGCCTGCCTCCCTGCTGCCGGTGGCAGGAATTGCCCAGCAGATGCTCTTCCATTATATGCGTACCTGCCCTGAACGCCCCACAGGCGTCTGATGGTGAAAGGAAGGCGGTGTTGCAGCTGTTTTATCATCTGCAACACCGCCTTCTTCATTTTGCGCTTTTTTCGTTTTCCGAGGACTGGGGATTTTCGACATCCCCCTCTGCCTGCGCACTGTCAGGCTCGACCTCAAATTCCATCTCCGATGCCTCTTGTGCCGTTGAATAGGCAACGCCATCGCGCTCGGACTTGTGAAATGCGATTTCCTTGCGGATGGAAGCAATCTGCATGTGTAGTGAATCGATATCCGCACAATATTCCATGACCTCTGCCGACATCGAATCGCCCGCTTTGGCTTTGGTGTAGCAATAACGTCCCATTGCCATGTATACTCCATCAATTTCTTTTTCCAAGCCTGCGGCGTCTAGGTTCAACCGTGCAATTTGCGCCTGTTCCCCCGCCTTTTTCGCGGTAACCGACGCAAATGCGCCAAATTTCTTGCCGATTTTTTCGATTCCCATCCCTTGGCTCCTTTCCTCTGGCTCAGGCGATCGTTCTGCTATTTTGCAGCCACTTGGGCTTATTATAGCATAGTCACCTGATTTGTACACAGCCGGCAACAATTTTCGATCACTTTTTAATCGCAAATTCTGAGTTTTCTCATAAACTTCTCGGTAGAAACGCCGCTGGCGCGGTTGAACCTCCCCAACGACAGCAGCACCGCCGGATCACCCGCCACATAGTTCACTCGCTCATAGCAGGTTAAAAACGCTGTGAAGCCCATTTCCCGCAAAATCGGAAGAGATTCCTGACTGATGTGTCCATAGGGATAGGTAAAGGTAGTTGGCACAATGCCGCAGCATTCCTCAAGCAGCGACTGTGCCTTGCCCACATCTGCGACCAATGCCTCATAATAGGCGGATGGCGATTCCCCCGTCAGGCGGCGGGTTCCCTTGCGGGGTGTCTGGCGGTGCATATCATATGAATGGTTTCCAATCTCAATGCGGCCTGAATCGACCAGATGTGTGATGTCGTCCCATGTCAAATGGGCATAGTTGGGATTCGGGTCATTGAGGGCCGTAAATTTTTCAGAATAAGCACCCACGATCGAAATGACTGCCTTCATGTCGTATTTCTCCAACAGCGGTAGCATATATGTCAGGTTATTGAGATAGCCATCATCCAACGTCAGGATCACCGGCCGCTCCGGCAATTGTTTGCCGGTGATCACTGCGTCTGCAAGCTCTGACACAAAAATGGTGGTATAGCCCCGCCGGGCCAGATACTGCAGGTCACATTCCACCACCTCCGGCGAGATGACATATGTCCCTGCCCTCGATGGACTTCGCAGAATACTGTGGTACATAATAATCGGCACAGCCTTTCCATTGGTCTGCGCCACCGTCGAATCAGGTGCTGCCACCACCGCCACAAGTAGTGACAGCGCTAGCAACAGGCACACGATCAGCCGTCCACGCAACGCAATGCATGCAAATCTCCATCTTTTTTTCTCCATGCGTTAGCCGCCCAGCGCAGTTGTCACCAACTGACCAAAATCAAGGTCGGTATTGGTGAGCAGCACCAACACCCGTTCCAGTGTCGCGGTATCGATTCCTGTCAGTTCCTCAGCCAGATTATCGGCTAAACGGCGGCGTTCCATTTCCTCCATCGTGCGCAGACGGTGACCCGGCTGTTCCAAATCGTTCGCGGCAGGCCAGTAGCATTCCGAACAAACGGACTGGAATGTCATATCTGGCACCTCGGTTCGTCCCAGACGCGCTCTTTGGGCATCGGCTCCGATGATTGCCATGGCCGCACTCACACCGTTGGCTGGCAGCTCGATTCCATCCACGACGTTGGCAGGTGAAAAGACGGTCTGTTCGACC
Source organism: Oscillospiraceae bacterium (assembly GCA_036655815.1). Lineage (GTDB taxonomy): Bacteria > Bacillota > Clostridia > Oscillospirales > Ruminococcaceae > Yanshouia. The sequence goes on along the minus strand of JAVVPJ010000041.1, from coordinate 3,045 downwards.
TCGGTATAGTGATCAGGATTTCGCTCCAAGGTCATCAAGCCCAGCGAAATCGGCACGAACCGCTCCTCAGGCCATACCAGAGTCGGGTCAAAGGGGTCAAACCCCAATTGTGGAAATATGCTCTCTGCGATGCACTGTGCTTCCAGCTCAAACCGCAGCCTTTCCCCTTGCGACAGCATGTGCCAAAGCTCCCGGATTAGCGCATCGGAATCGCTACTTGCTAGCTCCTCAGCCTCAAATCGCGATAGTAGTGCGGGCGCTTGGCGCGGCCTCCATCGACAACGCACGGCACGTCGGGTTCCATCCAGTGCGCGCCATAGCAATGGCTGACAAAAGCCGTTGATCGCGCGGTAGCTTCCCGGTGTCCCGGTATCCGAATAAAGCCAGAGCACTGCATGCAGTGCCTGCGGATGATCGCAGACAAACCGCCAGAAACGGGCTGAATCATGAAATCCCGTGTCAGGATTGGGACCCATCGCCCCGCGTAGCGCAGGAAGCAGTGATACATCGCGCAAAAACCATACGGGCAACGATGATCCGATTAGATCACACGGACCCTGTGATGTAAACAATCGTACTGACAGTCCCCGCACCGCACGCAGCGCGTCAGGTGCGCCGGGTGCCAAATCTGTGGAAAAACGCACAAACACAGGGGTTGCCTCCCCCGGCGTTTGCAAAAAGCAGGCCTGTGTCAGCTGTCCGCATCGCTCATAGGGTTGGAACTGTCCAAAAGCTCCTGCACCCCGTGCAAACATCAGACGTGCGGGAGTCTGCGCATTCACCATGGCAGATAATGCACCAGCGACACGTAATCTATCGCTCCTCATCTGCCAAAATGAAGACTGCCTTTCGAGCGCTGTCTGCGGCGTGTCAGGCAACGAAGTCTCGCGTGCGGTCGATTTCTGAGCAAGCACCACCGGTTCAACGGATCCCGGTGCTTTGTCGGTCAAGGACGGTTCCCTGCGTAAGTCGGGCGTAAGAAGTGCCTCCTGCGGGGGCGTCGTTAAATAGACCTTCGTCTTCACGTCTGCTTCCCTGTCATTGGGCGCCACATCAACTTGGTCTTGTTGATTCTGTAACGGCGGGGTGGATTCCCCCTCCGCTGACGGTGGGAAAACAGAAATCGTTTTTTGAGGGTGTGAGAACGCCATCTCTGCTCCCGGAGACGCTTCATTGGGCATCATTGGTAATTCTTGGTTTGCTGCGCGTTCTGCCGGACGATGGCTACTGTTCCGTGCACGAATGGAATGTACTTGTTCAAACAAGGTAGCCTCACCAGGCGGCGTGGCACGCTGATAACGCAACAGTTCAGCGCGGTACCGTTCCATCATCGCCTCGACCGACGTATCATTAAATCCCGACTTTCGTTTTTGTTCCAAGCGATCAACCTCCTCGCACTTTCTCCTTTCAGTATATGGTTCATGTTGGCCGGATATTAAAGTGGTTTTCCTCATTTCTTGCTTGAATCGTTGATTGAGAGACGATATACTGTCGATGGGAGCGTCTCACACACGGCGCATCCAATCAAAGGGAAAGTGGGAAATCAACTCATGTCCATCGAATATATTCTCAAGCGCTCCCGCCGAAAAAGCATTGCCCTCCAAGTCTCACATGATCTCGTTGTGATGGTATACAGCCCTCTGTATCTGTCTCAACGGGAAATCGATCAATTTGTTGAGGCACACTCTGCATGGATCACTGCCAGTCTTGCACGGCAGCGCGCCCGGCAGGAAGCATATCCCGAGCCAACCCCTGCGCAAGAGGCTGCCCTGCAACAGCAGGCCTGTGTGTTACTGCCCGAGCGTGTCGCCTATTTTGGACGTATCATGGGTCTGACACCGACGGGCATAAAAATCACCTCGGCACGAACTCGTTTTGGAAGTTGTAACGCAAAAAATACGCTCTGTTTTTCGTGGCGACTGCTTCGTTATCCGAAGGACGCCATCGACTATGTGGTGGTGCATGAATTGGCTCATATTGCGCACAAAAACCATCAGGCAGATTTTTATGCCTGCATCGCGGCCATAATGCCCGATTACCAAGAACGACGAGCGCTACTGAATCAGTAGCCATCACTCTTGCTGCATGCGCCAAATTCAAAAAGACACACAATGCTTTCATTGTTTCACAAAGGGGTCTGTTGCAAAATGGGTTCAAAAAAGCAACGAGGTTAGACGCCCAAAAGGGTTTTCTAACCTCGTTGCTTGCTTTTAAAAATGAATACACGTTTTAAAACGCAAGATCAGTTTATTTAAGGTATATGAGCGGAATCATCACTGGTACTTGCGTGAAACAATGAAATATGATGACCAGCGAACCCACCCGTCCAGTTGACAAGCGCCCAGCTTGAGAAACTGGACAGCAGAAAACTGTTTAGCGCCTATCCGTCCAAAGGACGGAAATGGAAGGCCGACCCACGGGTGATGTGCTAGGTCATGGCGTAGGGGGGGATCAGTGCGGGGTCTATTCCAGTTGAAAGCTGGAGGAGGCCTGCCGATACCGTGGGGACTTTATGTGGCTACTGGAGGATGAGTCGAGGCCATAGCACCTGGGCTCGTTTTTGTACCGGACGGTGCAACAGCGGCCGTAGCGGAGTCGCTCTACCAGAACGTCCGGAAACTGGAGGACTGGGGTGCAGCAGACCATTCAACCTTCAAAAGGGAGCGTCACAGAGTTTTCATTCAGCAACGCTCCCTTTTTTTGCTTTCTGCTCAGGCAGGGCTGTTTATGTATTTATAACAAAAAGTTCTTGATGCCGTCACCTACGGCATTGGCCATCTGATAGATGCCTTGACGGCTACACAGGGAATCGTATTCCACCGGGTTGGTCATAAATCCCATCTCAACCAATACTGAGGGTGTCAACGAGTTGAGTGTAACGCGGAATGCCGCGTTACCCACCCCGCGTGCGGAGCGTCCTGTCTGCGCCGTCATCTGTGTCAGCAACGCTTGGCCAAATGCCTTGGCCGGCTCTTCATAATAATAAATTTCAATGCCTTTTGCCGTGTTCCCGTTGGCGTTCTCCACCGTGCTGTTGCAGTGCAG